>CAYLJQ010000598.1:0-4604 GCA_964383955.1 uncultured Heliomicrobium sp.
GCGCTATATGGTGCTGACGCAAAAGACGGAAAACGGCGGCAACCCAAGCAAAGTGTTGATTGGCGACAAACCTTTGATGCTGGCAATTCTGGGTTGGGGAACTTTCAACGCCCTGGTGATCTATCGCGGCGCGATTGCCGCAATGTGGGAGCGGCTGCAATGAATCGGCGATCTTTTCTTTCTGTTAGCTTTGTTGTGATTGGCGGATTGCTGCTGTTGTTCGCAGCGCTGGTATCGAATGCAGCTTATCACCAGGCTTTGTTGACCAATACATCGCGGTCATTGTCCTGGGGGCCGACGCTGTTTCGCGTTTTGCTGGCGGTTCACGGATTGGCTTTGATTGTTGCCGGGCTGATGAAACGCAAGCAGGCGGATTCAACTGCTGCGCGGTCTTATAAGATTGACCGGCAGGCGTATGCAATTCTGGCTTTCTTGACCATAATCGCGCTGGGTTTGAGGCTATTCCGGCTGAATACCGATCTGTGGTTTGACGAAATTCTGATGGTGCTGGATTTCATTCGCCAACCGTTTGGTGAAATGCTGACCAGCTTTCCGTCGAAAAATCAGCATCTGTTATATTCGATTCTGGCGCATACGTCTGTGCAATGGTTTGGCGAAAGCGCCTGGGCAGTTCGCTTGCCGTCTGTGCTTTTCGGCGTCGCCAGCGTTTGGGCGCTGTTCTGGTTTGGACGCCATGTTTTTGATCGCCGGGTGGCATTGCTGAGCAGCATCTTGCTGACGTTTTCCTACCATCACATCTGGTTTTCGCAGAATGCGCGCGGCTACATGGGATTGATGCTGTTTACGACGTTGGCGAGCTGGTTGTGGCTGGAAGCCTGGGAGCGTGGTTTCGGATGGTGGATTGCTTATGCTGTGGCAGCGGCTGTCGGTGCGTGGGTTCATATGACGATGATCTTTGTTGTTGCCGCGCACGGATTGCTTTATCTGGCCTGGCTGGCTTTCCCGAAATTGTTTGGCGCACGAAGACGCCTGGAAGGGAAGCAGCGCTTCTATCCGTTTTTGGCCTGGGCGTTGTGCGGAACCTTGACGCTGCAAGTGTATGCTCTGGCGCTGCCGGAATTTTTTCAAACCGGCATTCACGAAGTTTCCGAGCCATCGGAATGGGTCAGCCTGTGGTGGTTGGTGACGGAAAGTTTGCGCAGCTTGCAGTTGGGATTTTCCGCCATTGTGGTTTTGCTGGCGGGCGGCTTGACGGTTTGCGTTGGCGCCTGGGGTTTGTTGCGGCGAGATTTGATGGCGTTGTGTTCGATGATTTTGCCGCCGGTTTTTGCAGGAACAGTAACGCTGTTGTGGAGCCATAACTTCTGGCCGCGGCTGTTTTTCTTCGCGATGGGATTTGGGTTGTTGATTGCGGTCAACGGCGCTTTGAATCTGCCGCAACTGCTGCGGTGGTTTGTTCCGGCGGAGCGGCTGCCGGATCGCTGGCTGGCAACGGCGGGAGTCGCGCTGGCAGTGTTGATGATTGTGGCTTCGACGGCGACCGTGCCGCGCTGTTTCGCTTTGCCGAAGCAGAATTACTCAGGCGCGCGCGATTTTGTTGAAAGCAATCGCCATCAGGGAGACGCTGTCGTCGCCGTTGGGCTGGCCGGTGTCGCTTACGGCAAATACTTCGCGCCGCAATGGTCGGCGGCGCAAACGCAGTCAGAGCTTGATGCTGCGCGCCTGGGGCGGTCGGATGTCTGGTTGGTGTACACGATTCCGATTCAGGTCAAATCCTACCGGCCAGACGTTTGGCGCGTGATCGAACGAGAGTTTGAAGTTGTGAAAGTCTTTCCGGGAACATTGGGTGGCGGCGAAGTTTTTGTTTGCCGTCAAAAGAACAAAAACGAAATAGCGAGCGGTAAGTAGGTCAAATGAGTAATGACGCTTTGCGGGTTTCTGTTGTGATACCTGCCTACAACGAGGAAGCGGCTGTCGGTGCGGAAGTGCGGAATGTACGGCAAACGTTGCAACGGTTCGGCATTGCGCACGAAATCATCGTCGTGGACGATGGGTCGCAGGATCGCACAGCAGAAGAAGCTGTGCTGGCTGGGGCCAGGGTGCTTCAACATTTGCGAAATCGCGGTTATGGCGCTTCGCTGAAAACAGGAATCATCGCAGCCCGATACGATATGATCGCCATCACGGACGCAGACGGAACGTATCCGGCCGACCAGATTCCCGTGTTACTGGAAAAGCTGCAAACGGCGGATATGGCGGTTGGCGCGCGCACCGGATCGAACGTCAACATTCCGCTGGTCCGCAAACCGGCCAAGCTGATGTTGGGCTGGCTGGCGGCGCGAATCGCCGGTCGCAAAATTCCCGACTTGAATTCCGGCTTGCGTGTCTTTCGCCGCGAACTGGCGATGCAATACTTCCCGGTTTTATCGAACCAGTTTTCCTTCACCACAACCATTACGCTGGCGTTGCTGGCTGATGATTATTCGGTCATTTATCACCCGATTGATTACTTTGCGCGTGTCGGAAAATCAAAAATCGTTCCTCGCCACTTTATGGATTTCATTATCCTGGTGCTGCGAATGGCAATGCTGTTTCAACCGCTGAAAGTGTTCATTCCGGCTGCGCTGTCATTTGGCGCGCTTGGAATACTGAAAGTCATCTATGACATCGCGACTTCGCCGCTGCGCCATCCGGAACAGGATTGGTCAGTCCTGTACACGCCTGTGCTTTCGACTTCGGCAATTTTGCTGTTGCTGATCGGACTGCAATTTTTGCTGATTGGTATGGTCGCGGATGGAGTGGTTCGGCGCATTGCATTGCATAGCGGGCCAATGACTGCTTCGCGCGCGGTCGTTGTGGCCGAAGTCAGCAATCAGAACGAAGTTGTTTACAACGGAAAGAGCTAAGAGTTATTGGCAATGATTTTGTTACGAATTTATCTATTGGCAGGATTGATCGCTCACAAAGCCGTCTGGGAAGTTTTGAAACGGCGCAAAGCGCCGACCACGGAAAAGCCTGTACCGCAAGACCAGGCGCCGATGGTGAAGCTGGTCAAAATGGTCAAAGTTGCCATTTTGCTTGGAATTGTTGCGCAGACGATGCTGCCGGAAATTTTTCCGATCAGCCCGGAGCCGTTTTTGTTGCGCGCTTTTGGCGTGGCGCTTTACACCGCCGGGTTGTTGATTGCTGTTATTGCGCGCTTCCAGCTTGATAGCAATTGGTCGGACATCGAAACGGCAAAAGTGCTGTCGCATCAAGCGGTCGTTTCCAACGGCATTTACGGATACATTCGCCATCCCATTTATGTCGGCGATTTGTTGTTGCTGCTGGGTCTGGAACTGAGTTTGAATTCGTGGCTGGTGCTGGGTGTGGCAGTGTTGACGCCAGTGGTTTTGTTTCAAGCCACGCTGGAAGAGAAAAAATTGATCAGTGTTTTACCGGGTTATGAGCTTTACTGCCGGAACACCAAGAGGTTTATTCCGTTTGTCATCTGAAATGAATCTGGCGTCGAACGCCGAACCAAGGCGAAATTCTGCTCGGCCACGTGTGGCTATTTTAGGCGCTGGCCCGGCTGGTTTGGGCGCAGCTTGGCAACTGGCCCGCAGCGGCAAGGGCGAAGCTGTTGTGCTGGAACAGCGCGGCGACGTGGGCGGCAATTCCGGCAGTTTCGAACTGGAAGGATTGCCGATGGATTTCGGCAGTCATCGTCTGCATCCATCCTGCCATCCGCAAATTTTGGATGACCTGCGCGGTTTGCTAGGCAATGATCTGCTGGATCGGCCACGCCACGGACGGATTCGTTTGCGTGGCCACTGGATTCATTTTCCACTGAAGCCGATTGACCTGATCTTGCGATTGCCCAAGTCCTTTGCCGCAGGTGTCGCGCTTGATTCCGTTCGTAAACTGGCTCCTTCAGCTTCTGCAAATGGAGTGGACACCTTTGCCAGCGTGCTGGAACGCAATTTGGGCTTGACGATTTACCGCGACTTTTATCATCCGTACGCCAAAAAGATTTGGGGCGTTCCGGCGGAACAGCTTTCGGCGATTCAGGCATATCGCCGCGTCAGCGCCGGTTCGCTGGTGAAGATGGTCAAAAAAGTGATGGCGCTGGTTCCCGGATTCAAAGCTCCGGGAGCGGGGCGCTTTTTTTATCCGCGCGGCGGTTTTGGGCAAATCAGCCAGGCGCTGGCCGCTGCCGCGCTCAATGAAGGCGCGCAAATCCTGCACCATTCTGCTGTCAAAAAGGTTCATCTGGGATCGCCGCACCGAATCGAGGTGGAACGCGAAGGCGCTGTGCAAATCCTGGAAGCGGATTACGTCTGGTCAACCATTCCGATTACGGCGCTGGCTCGGTTGGTGAATCCGGCTGCGCCGCCGGAAATCATCGAAGCCGGTCAAAACATAAAATACCGCGCGATGATTCTGATTTATCTGGTCCTTGCTCAACCGCAATTTACGGAGTTTGACGCCCACTATTTTCCGGATGCGGAAGTTGCCCTGACACGAATTTCCGAGCCGAAAAACTACAGCGCGCGAACCGAACCGAAAGACCGCACGGTGCTTTGCTGTGAATTGCCTTGTGATGTAAACGACGAAACCTGGCGAATGACGGACGAAGAGCTGGGGCAGGTTGCCAAGCAGGC
>CAYLJQ010000599.1:0-4603 GCA_964383955.1 uncultured Heliomicrobium sp.
CAAGGATAATTTTGCAAAACTCTCAACGCCCGACCTGAAATTCCTGTAACACGTTTGCCGCTTTTTTGTTGATACCGCTCGACAAAATAGGCCACCAATTGTTCGATATCTTCGGAGCGTTCTCGCAAGGGAGGTAGCACTATCGGATAAACATTTAGCCGGTAAAATAAGTCACGGCGAAACCGCCCTTCTTCAATTTCCTTTTCCAAGTCCTTATTGGTTGCTGCCACAACGCGCACATCTGTTTTGATGACTTCGTTGCCGCCAACGCGAGTAAATTCTCCGTCCTGCAAAACACGCAGCAAGCTCACCTGAGCCGCCAAGCTCATTTCGCCAATTTCGTCCAGAAAGAGTGTGCCGCCATTGGCTTCTTCAAAGCGGCCAATGCGACGTGATCGAGCGTCGGTAAAAGCTCCACGTTCGTGGCCAAAAAGCTCTGTTTCAAGAAGCGTCTGAGGAATTGCTCCGCAATTGATTTTGACGAATGGGCGAGACGCGCGCCGGGAATTGAATTGAATCAGGCTGGCGATCAGTTCTTTGCCTGTTCCGGACTCACCCTGCAACAAGACGGTTGTATGGCTGTCTGCGACCGAAAGAGCCATCTCAATGGCGCGGCGCATTTTGGAGGACGAGCCAATAATCCGCTCGCCTGCGCGGGCGTCGTTCAATTCACGTTTCAGGCGAATCACTTCGGCTGCCAGCCGATCCTTTTCCAGGGCGATGGCGATCTGGCTGGAAATGCCATTGAGCACCTGGACGTCGTAATCGGAAAACTTCGCTGTTTCGTTCACCCAAACCAAAGCGATGATGCCGAGAACCTTTTCTTTTACCGTGATCGGCGCAATCAAAGCCGATTTGCCTTTGATCACTTGTGAGAACAGGTAACGCGCCAACGGCGAAGTGCGAGAATCTTCCAGCCTGAGCGTCTGGCCTTCGTCGAGAAGTTCTGAAACTGCCGGGTGATCCGGCAAGCGTAATGTGCGGGCTTCGCGGTATTTCGATTCAACGGATTTTCTTAAATCAAATCCGCGCCTGGCTTTTAGCTCGTCGAAATGAAGTTGTTCGCCTTGATTGTCCAATATGGCAATGCAGCCGTAATCGGCCTTGAGCAAGCCAAGCGCGCGATCAATGACGAAGTCTGTGATTGCATTGAAATCAGTTCGAGTGTTGATGTCATTGGAAATTTCCAGCATCAACTTCGTGATTTCGATTTCTTTTTCTTTTTCCTGATAAAGCTGCGTGTATTGCAGTCCGACGGAAACTTGTCCCGCTAGCCATTCAACCAGTTTGATTTCGGTTTCTGTCCAGCGATGTGGTTCCTGGCAATAATGAAGCCCCATCACGCCAAGCAAGTTGTCTCGGTAGACAAACGGCGCAACCAGCACAGACCGAGTTCCGATCAGTTGCAGCGTTGAGCGAACCCAAAGCGGAATGTTGGCGGTTTGGGTGTCGTCAATCGAATAGTGCCGATGGCGAGGCAAATACTGTTTGATCGTGTCGAAGGGAACCAGCGAACTGGGGATGTTCAGTCCCAGTCCGGGCGTTAGGCTGTTGTTTCCCAAGTATTCGTGGCTAACACGGAATCCACCGTCCGACGAAGGCGTGATGACGTTGCAACGATCCACTTCCAGCCGCTGGCCGACTTCAGTGACAGTTGCCTGCAAAAACTTATCAATATCAATCACACTGGAAGCTACGCTGTCGGTATCAGGACGGACAAAGTCCGAATTGATGCGATTCAAAATCGCTTCCCGCGCTTCATACATTTCGATCAGTTTTGATTGCGTGCCTTCTTGCATAACAACTCAAACAGAAATTGACGTAACCGCTCCGTAATCGTGCGAAAGAATCGTTCGATGATCATGCTGATGCTCGTGCAGATCCAGCACATCATTCCAGCTTCGCTTCACCGGCAGGACTAATTCCGCTGTCAATTCACTTACGGTCATTCCATCCAGAAACTTTTGGTCGTGTTCGCGATAACAATGAGGCGGCAGCATCAGAAAATCGCCTTTGAACTGATCGCGCGCATTCAGATAATCCATGCCGGAAAGCAGTCCCGCAACTGTCACCCCTTTGCCAAAGAAAGTGTTTTCCACTCGAGCGACGTGCAGACGGGTTCCGAACGTATGGTTCATCTCATCAACCGCTTCTTTTAGCATGGGATAAAAGATCAACCCTGTAGCCAATGTGCCATAGACTCTTTTGGCCTGCGCTGAAGTGAACTGGCCACGTTCGCGCATCTTGGCAAGCTGTTTCATCCGCTTGGCGTGCGCGTCGAAAAACTGTCGAACCATTCCAACGCCGTCTTCGATTTGCGGGTAATCGTCGCCTTCGCTGCCGCGAACGATTCTGTAATGAGATTTCGACGGAATCGGTCGTCCGGCGCGAATATAAAACTCATCGCCCAGGAATGCGAAGACGGTTCCGAGTTTCTTCTTCAGGTCGTTTTGAATCGGCGTAACCAGATCAATGATTTCCGAACAAAGCTCGTCTGTTACCTCCACTAACCGATTACGATATTTGTGCTTATCGGTGATTCCCAGCGGTACGACGGCTGTCGAAACAATGCCAGGATGTAATTCCGCCAAATCATAGATTGTTTTGACCAGATGCTGACCATCATTGATGGTCGGGCAAAGCACCACCTGAGCATGAATTTCGATGCCGTGATCAATGAAATGCTTCATCTGGGCAATGATGTCTACCTGTTTGGGATTGCCCAACAGGTAAGCGCGCAATTCAGGGTCAGTCGCGTGAACTGACACGTATTGCGGAGACAATCGCTGCTCGATAACCCGTTCAATTTCTGCCTTGGTGATGGTCGAAAGCGTGGAGTAATTGCCGTACATAAACGAAAACCGAATGTCTTCGTCGCGCACCCACAAACTTTTCCGCGACCCTTCAGGATTCTGTTGAATGAAGCAGAAGATGCAATCGTTGCCGCACTGGCGGGGCATCATCGGTTCGAAATCTATTCCCCAGCTTTCACTGTTGTCTTTTTCGACTTCGACTTCCCATTCTTCCCCGTCGGCTTTAATGACTTCAAGTGTCAGGTCTTCTTCGCCAGCCGTCAAAAACTTGAAATCCAGTGCGTCGCGCACACGTTTGCCATTGATTGTCCAAACGCGATCGCCCGCGGCAAGTTCAAGTTCCGCCGCGAGCGAATCGGGTTCTACTTCTATGATTTTGATGCCTTTAGCCATTAATTAAAGAAGCCCGTCAATTGATTTGAACGGCAAGTTCTGAGACTCGGCCACGGCTTCGTAAGTGATATGTCCTGCGTAAGTATTCACGCCTGCCTTCAGATGTTTGTCTTTGGCAATGGCGTCTTTGAAGCCTTTGTTTGCCAACGTGACGGCAAAAGGCAACGTAGCATTCGTCAGGGCAAAAGTCGAAGTGCGCGGAACTGCGCCCGGCATGTTGGCCACGCAATAGTGCAACACGTCGTCTACGTAATACGTCGGATTGCTGTGCGTTGTCGGGTGCGTCGTTTCAATGCAACCGCCTTGATCAACGGCAACGTCCACGATGACTGCGCCTTTGTGCATGGTTTTCAGCATGTCGCGTTTGACCAGATGCGGTGCGGAAGCTCCGGGAATCAAGACGGCTCCGACCACTAAATCGGCGTTGGCGATGGATTCCTGGACGTTGTAGTTGTTCGACATCAGCGTTTTGATTTGCGCGCCGAAAATGTCATCCAGGTAGCGCAACCGCTCCAGATTTTTATCCAGCACGGTGACGTTTGCTCCCAGCCCGACAGCCATTTTGATCGAATTGATGCCGACGACGCCTCCGCCAATGATGACGGTTTTGGCGGGAAGCACTCCAGGAACGCCGCCCATAAGCACGCCGCGACCGCCTTCGGGTTTTTGCAGATAATGCGCGCCAACTTGTACCGCCATGCGGCCCGCGACTTCAGACATAGGAGTCAGCAGCGGCAAATGGCCTTCTTCATTGGTAATGGTTTCATAAGCCACGCCTGTAATTTTGCTGGCCAGCATCGCCTGGGTGAGTTTCGGGTCGGGAGCCAAGTGCAGATAGGTAAAGAGTATTTGGCCTTCGCGCATTCGCTGATATTCCGGGCCAACTGGTTCTTTCACTTTGACGACCATATCGCCGCGCCGCCAAACTTCGTCGGCGGAATCAACAATCTGGCCACCCGCGGCGCGGAATTCGTCGTCGGTGATCCCACTGCCGATGCCAGCGCTCTTTTCAATCAGCACTGTATGGCCAAAATCGCTCAAGGTTTTCACGCCTGCCGGAGTCAATCCGACGCGGCTTTCGTTGTCTTTGATCTCTTTCGGTAATCCGATAATCATTTTTTCTTCTCCTTGTTGGTTGGTGCAGGCTCGGCGGTTGGAGCAGGATCGGCATCTCTGTTTTGGCAGTGCCCCATAATGACTCCGAATATGGATCCGCAGGTAAGTTCACTTTGCCCCAATTCCCGGCATTTGGTTTTGATCCAAGCCTGGGTTTTTTCCTTGTCGTCTGTTGGAGGCACATCGCTGCAAAAGCCCGGTGTCGGTCTGCTTTTTCGCAGACAGGTACTGAGAAAAACAGAATTGGATGCCAAAGCGGTAATCGCGCTTTTGTCCTTGCT
>CAYLJQ010000600.1:0-4576 GCA_964383955.1 uncultured Heliomicrobium sp.
CGTCACCATGCGAAAAATTGCCGCGGATGCAGCTTTCGCCCATGCCGACGTACACGACGTTCGGATCGGATTCGCTGACGGTGATGGCTCCGACTGTGCCGGTGCCGAATCCCTGGCCGTCAGAAACCGGAATCCAGTTTTCCCCGCCGTCGGTGGTTTTGTATACGCCTCCACCGACGCTGCCGAAGTAATACACATTCGGCTGCGCAGCCGAACCGGCCACCGCCACGGAACGTCCGCCGCGAAATGGTCCAATATTGCGCCAGCGCAATCCGCTCAGCGGGTTTGCAGATGAGGGTGATGAAGTTTGTTGCGCGTCGGCACCTTGCCAAGCCAATGCGGCAATTGTCGTGATTGCCAAGCACACGCACAGCAAAATGCGTTGACGGCTGTTGATGAAACTTTTCGTCATAATTTATAGCTCCTTGTTTTGGTGGTGAAGTCCTGAGTTCAGCAGCGGTTCGCAGTGGAAAAAGAAGAACATTCACCACAGAAAACACAAAAGTCACAAAAATCTCGCACTCTGTACTTTTGTGGTTTTTGCGCTTTTTGTGGTGAAGCTTTCTCCGCGCTCAAATGAAATCTGCTGAAAGCCGTGACCATATCGGCTCTTTCACTGATAAATACGTTGACATCCGATGAACTGGTTACAATCCATTCCTGTGTGATATAGCATCCGGGAAATCACATCATACGTTTTCCAAAGGAAATTGAATGAACCTCCCCGTAATCTCGCTGGTTGCGCTGGTTATCGCCATTTTGATCAGTTGTTTTACCCGGCTGAATGCCGGGCTGCTTTCGATTGCGTTCGCCTTCATCATAGGCGTCTTGCTCAAAGGAATGAAGCTTCAGGAAGTTGTCGGCGGATTTCCTTCCAGTCTGTTTTTGACTCTGGTCGGCGTGACCTTGTTGTTTGCACAGGCGCAGACAAACGGCACGCTCGATAAAGTCGCGCAGCGGGCAATCCACTTTGCGCGCGGAAATGCCGGGCTGATTCCGATCATCTTTTTCTTTCTGGCATTGCTGGTTTCGGGAATCGGTCCGGGCAACATTGCTGCCGTGGCATTGCTGGCTCCCGTGGCGATGGCGGTTGCCGGGCGCGCAGAAATTTCCGCCTTTTTGATGGCGATTATGATTTGCAACGGAGCCGGTGCGGGATCGTTGTCGCCTTTTGCTCCAGGAGGCGTCATTGCCAACGGATTGATGTCGAAAGCGGGAATGCCCGATGCGGCCTGGCCGAATTTTTACAATACACTGCTGGCACAATCTGTTGTCGCCTTTGCGGGTTATTTTGCCTTGGGCGGAGTAAAGCTTTTCAAGCGCCGGCCATCCGACGAAATGATTGAAGAGTTAAAACATCAGGTTGATCCCTTTGATAGAAGGCAAAAACTGACTTTGACGGTGATTGCGGCACTGGTGGTCAGCGTCATCGGTTTCAGAATTGACGTAACCATCGGAGCATTTGTTGGAGCGGCAATTTTGTCGGCGACTCGATCCGCTGACGAAGAAGCATCCGTTAAAACCATTCCGTGGAATACGGTGTTGATGGTTTGCGGTGTGACGGTCTTGGTGGCGATGCTGGAAAAAACCGGCGGAATGGATTTGTTTACATCGCTCTTGGCGAAACTGGCCAGCCAGCAAACCATCACTGGCGTAATCGCTTTTGTCACCGGTCTGGTTTCTGTTTACAGCAGTTCAACCGGTGTGGTTCTGCCCGCGTTTTTGCCGACGGTCCCTGGCTTGATCGAAAAGCTCGGCGGCGGCGACCCCCTGGCCATTGCCTATTCCATCAACGTTGGCGCGCATCTGGTGGATGTTTCGCCGCTTTCCACGCTGGGCGCGCTGTGCATTGCCAATGCCGCAGATGGCGAAAACCGCACGCGACTGTTTCACTGGATGCTGGCCTGGGGGCTTTCCATGGCCGTTGTCGGCGCAATCGTATGTTTTGTGTTTTTTGGTTTGCTTCGATGAAACAGACGCAGCCTAAAGCCGTGGCGTGACCAAGCCGATTTGATCCTGATATTTGCCTGCGCGGTCGGCGTAGGTGACTTCGCAATCTTCATCGGATTCAAAAAAGGTCACTTGCGCAATGCCTTCGTTGGCGTAAATACGAATCGGCAAGTCTGCGGAGTTTGAAAACTCCAGCACCAGGCGTCCGCGCCAGCCCGGTTCCAGCGGAGTCGTGTTGACGATCAGGCCGCTTCGGGCGTACGTGGATTTGCCCAGGCAGATTCCGATCACGTTGCGCGGAATGTTGAACGTTTCGACGGTTGCTCCCAGCGCGTAAGAATGTGGCGGCAGCAGCCAGTAAGATGAACCATCGTCGGCTGTTCGCGGCGGCGCTTCGATCAGGGATTTTTCGTCGAAATTTTTCGGATCAATTTCGGCGCTGGCAATCGGCGAAAACACTCTGAAACCGTCCGATGCCAGCCGCAGGTCGTATCCGTAACTGGATAATCCGGCGGAAATGATGCGACGGCCTTCGATTTCACGCACCAAACCTTCTTCAAACGGCGTGATCATTTGGTGCTCTCGGCACATCTGCAAAATCCAGCGATCCGATTTGACGCTCACGAATTGAATTCTCCTTGTCGAATAGTTGCTATGTTTTGGGAAGGCGCGCAGTCTAGCTGAAGCCCTCAGACAGCCGCAAGCCAAGCGGCCAAAGTGCCACAGGCGAAACGCGTCCGAAATTTAATTCTTGCTTAAAATAACAAAGGCACTTAAACCTTTGATTTCAAAGAGCCAAACAAGGGGCTATCTGGTGTTTAGTGTGCCAGTAGCGTGCCAATGGGTGAAAATCACCGTTTTTGACCCATCAGCGCCCGTTCAATTTCCTCGCTCGCCATCGCCTGCATTTCATCGGTCGGATGCGTATACGTTTGCAGGGTGACGTAGACGTCAGAATGACCAAGCCGACTGCTGACGGTTTTCGGGTTCACGCCGCTTGCCATCAACAGGGTCGCCGACGTGTGGCGCGCGCTGTAGGGAAAGAAGTGCGTCGGCAGTGCGGCTGCCTTCAGAATCTTTTTGCAGAAGTACCAAAGCCGCATTTGCGAGTACGGCTCTCCAATCTCGTCGGCAAAGATGATGTCGTGATCGCTCCAGGCACCGCCCGCCTTCATGCGCTCTTCAAGCTGGCGTTTTCGATGCGCGCTGAGCATTTCGACCAGGCTTTTGGTTAAGAGCAGCGTGCGTCGGCTGTTCGCTGTCTTTGGCGTATCCAGATACCACTCATACTCGCCCCGTTTCTTCCCCTTTTTCCACTTGATGGCTTTTTGAATTTTCAGGGCCATTGTTTCAGCTTCGAAATTCGACCAGCGCAAGCCCAGCAATTCGCCGGGGCGGCATCCGGTATGAAAAGCCAACGTGAAGAGCGCGCCGAATCGCGTTTCGCTGGCAGCCGCAAAGAATGCGGTCACCTGTTCGGGCGTCATCACGCGAGCCGCACGTTTTTCCGACATCTCTTCTTTGAGCCGCTTGCCGCCGGGCGAGTCAACACCGTCCATGGGGTTGAATGCAATCTTCCGCCTGCGGACGGCCAGCTTGAGCACCTTCTTGATCAGTGTGTGAACGTAACTGACTGTGCCACGCGAAAGCCCGGACGCTTTCAAATTCTTATAAAGAGTCTGGATGTCTCCGGCTTCAATCTTGGCGAGCATCTTGGTGCCCAGTTCCGGCCTGACGTACAAGTTGACGATGTTTCGATAGTGAGTGACCGTTGAATCTTTCAGGTCCAGGTCTGAGCCGAGCCATTCATCAAGAAACACGTTCAGCGTGTCGTTGTTAATCTTCAGCGACTCTCCGGCCTTGTGTTTGGTCAGCAGAACGCGAAGCCGATCCTGCGCCTGCTTCTTCTTCCCGTGAAACGTTTCATCGTGGTAATGGCGTTTGCCAGCCGAATCACGGCCTAGAAAGATGCGGAGCAGAAACTTGTCTGGCCCGCGCTCGATGCACTGGCCAACGCTGCGCGATTTTCGTTTCTTTGTCGGCTTTTCTTCGCTCATTGTTTCTCTAATCTGACTTGGCCGCTACTGAAGATGCTCACTGAAGATGCTCAACTATCTCAAATTGAGCATCTTCAGCTAAACTATTGATGCCTGTGTCTTTATCGGCACGGTTCGCCTGAAGATGCTCATCGCCAATATATGTGAGCATCTTCAGGTAATTTGAGCGTCTTCAGCAAATTGGTGCTCCCTGCGAGAAAATGTTTTTCTGAACTTCACAATTTCACTTTTTCACTTTTTGGACTTCCTTGAAACCTTCTTTCGCTGCCGGTTTCGCCGACGTCTTTCGTTGCGTTCTTTTGCGTACCGTTCTTCCATTTCCTTAAGCCCACGCGTCCGGTGCCGATGTGCCCAAATCACCATTCCGGCAAGGAATAAAACGCCAATCGAAGCGAGAAGGCCTTTGAAAAGGGTTTCGATCATTATTGGGCACGTTTATCTGCGCTTCTTCGATTTAGCCTTCTTCGCTGGCTTGGTCGGCTTTTCGTCGGCCTGGTCGCCCTCAGTCTTTGGCTTTGGCCCACGCTTAGGTCTCTCGACCTTATCCAGCGACGATACAGGGATTTCCC
>CAYLJQ010000601.1:0-4574 GCA_964383955.1 uncultured Heliomicrobium sp.
CAAACGCCACAATTTCTGGGGCGGTCGTCGTATATTGAACTTTGCTGGCTGGCAAATGGGCCGCTCGCATCCGTTTGAGAAGCGTCGTCCAGCAATATTGGGAACCTGCTCCGATAATCGCAATCAGTTGCGCATCTTTTTCAGCGGCAAATCGGCGCAAGGCAGATTCAGGAAAATCCGCGCCGGTCCAGGTATCTTTTTCCAAGCCTTCAAAATCAAACGCGGTAATGGCGTTGGTCTGAAATCTGAAAACGCCTCCGGGCATCAGCACGCGCCAGGCGTCTTCCAGATTCGATTGAATGACTTCCGCACTGGGAACGTGCTGAAACACATACGCTGACAAAATCAAATCAAAGTGCTGATCCGGCAGAACAGAAAAATCCACGCCGTTTGTTTCGTAAAATTTCGCGTTGTTTGTTCCCGCCAAACGCTGCTGTGCCTGGACAATCATTTCACCGGAAACATCAACACCGACCACTTCACCAAACACTGCCGCCAGATGTTTGGTCATTCTTCCGGCTCCGCAGCCAATTTCCAGCACGCGCAAACTTTGTGGATCGCGATTTCCCGTCAAAAGCGGCAAATCAGCCAGCACCAGGCGATTGACTTCGAATGCACCAGTCCTGTCAAACTCTTCTTCGGATTGTTGAAATCGCAAGGTGTTGATAAACCATTTGGCGTCCTGCCGCGCACGATCATCCCAATCGTGTTTCATCACATAAGACAATTCCTGCAAAGCATGTTTGGTTTCCGTTGTACTACTCATAGGTCCCAAATCCCTTGCCCAACATTGCGGGCGGTAAATCTCCAAAAAGATTTTCGACTTTCTTAAACCCGGATTTCTCTAAGAGCGAGAAATGGCGCAATCCAATCCGCTAGCGCCAACAAATCCGAGCAGGATGCTTCAACACAGGGAGGAAAATATGACGAAGCGTTTTTCAATAATTGCCATCTGCCTGATGGCACTGGTTCTTTCAACTGCTGTTTTTGCCCAAGACCCAACAGGTCCGCAAACCCAGCGCAACGGTCGCCGTCACGGCGGCAAACTGAAAAAGCTGGACACCAATCAAGATGGCCAGATCACGCGTGACGAATGGAAAGGGCGCGACCGCGGGTTTCAAAAAGCCGACCGAAACAACGACGGCATCATCAGCCGTGAAGAGGCAATGAACGGCCGCCGCCAGTTCGGGAAGCGACGCTTGCAACAAATGGATGCTGACAAAGACAGGCAAATCACGCGCGGCGAATGGACAGGCGATCCTGAAACTTTCGGGAAGCTCGACAAAAATAGCGACGGCACACTGACCAGAGATGAAATGAAAGGCCGTCGCCGTAAAGGCTAAACCTGTTCCGAACTCGGTTCGGCATCGCGCAGTTTGGATTTTCAACTTTTGAGTAGCATTTCATTATTACCGAATCTGCTTCCGCGCTGGATTCGGCCGCTCTTTGATGCCAACCGGCTTAGTCGCTGAAGCCGATTGGACGGAAATGCTGCTCATTGACGGCCAACAGCCCGCTTTCGTCTCAATCTAGAAAGTCGAAAGCTGGTTTGTTGGCCTTTTCATTTTTTTTCGTAAATTGAAGACCTGCGGTCTTCTAATCGAACTCTACCACACTTGCCTTGGCCGAGAAACGAAGCTACAAAGCCATTGACTTCAATTTGATAGGAGAACAATTCAATGGCTGAAACTCTGCCGTCCCGCGATGAAGCGTGGCAGTTGCTGTGCGAATGGACGCTTGGCGAAAGCCTTCGCAAACACGCTCGCGCGGTCGAATACGCCATGCGCTCTTACGCGCAAAAATACGGTGAGGACGAAGATAAATGGGGCGTCGTCGGCCTGCTTCACGATTTCGATTACGAACGTTACCCGGACGAACGCCATCCGCAACTTGGCTCAGAAACCTTGCGCCAACAAGGCTATCCGGAAGACATCATCCGAGCGATTCTTTCGCATGCCGACTACACGGGCGTCACACGTGAAAGTCTGATGGAACATGCGCTGTTTGCCACGGATGAACTCTGCGGATTTCTGACCGCCTGTGCGCTGGTCAGGCCTGACAAAAGCTTCGACACGCTGGAACCTTCGTCTGTCAAAAAACGAATGAAGGACAAAGCCTTTGCCCGCACCGTCAACCGTGACGATCTGTGGAAAGGCGCTGAAGAGCTTGGACTGAGTTTTGACGATCACTGCGCCTTCGTCATTTCACAGCTCCGAGAAGTCCAGGAAGAACTCGGCTTAAAGAAAATCGGATGAGCGCCGAACCTTCGCCGACAAAATTTGCGCCGCTTGACGATGCCCACCCCAGCGCGTATGCTCCGCGCTTCCTTTGGCAGCCCTGAACCTTCACTGACGATTGCTGTTGCCAAGGTCAAATCCAGAATTGCCATAATCGAAAGGCAGGTGAAACAAATTGGCAGAAGTGAAACTCGGCGATAACGAGACGCTGGAAAGCGCGCTCCGCCGCTTCAAACGCAAAGTGCAGCAAGAAGACATCATTCGTGAAGTTAAGCGTCATGCCTTCTACGTACCACCGGGCGAGAAAGCCCGCTTGAAATCCGCACTGGCTCGCAAGCGCAACCGCAAGAAAACCCGTCGTCCAATGACACCGCCACCCGAATAAGTAGTTTCGGGCTGATAAGTTCATCGGCGAAAGGCCGCGAAGTTGATCTTCGCGGCCTTTCTATTTCCCGCTTCACCGCTTCGCTCGAACTCCACACTATGAACAATCGCCGTTGCCGTCCGGCCACAACCAGACACCGCAATTGCGATGTTCAGCGCTTATCCGCAATTGCATCAAAAGCACTTACGGCGAATTTTCAATCCCTGTATTTTTGGCTTGCTGATTGCTAAATCAGAATGCTCAATCCCAATCAAGATCAGGTGAGGAATCAGGTTGAATCAGCAAACGACGATTGGAAAAAGCTTCGGCGCAAGTGGTGTAGGCTTACACTCAGCTTCGCCCGTCACAGTCACGGTAAAACCAGCACCGGCTTATACCAGCTATCTTTTCCGTCACACGGACCTTAACGATTTCGAAATTCCAGCCGCGCCTCAGTACGTTTCGCACGTTAGTTACGCCACAACACTGATGAAATCCGGCGTCATGCTTTCCACCGTCGAGCATTTGCTTTCGGCGCTGTATGGCTGTGGCGTGGACAATGCCATCATTGAAGTGGATTCGCTGGAAATTCCCATTCTGGATGGAAGCAGCCAGCAATGGGTAGAGCTGATTCGACAAGCTGGCATCGTTGAATTGCCCGCCCAGCGTCCATACTTAAAAGTGCTGAAGCGAATCGAAGTCAGCGAAAAGAACCGCAAAATGAGCATCGAACCCGCCGATCATTTTGAAATCACCTGCGAGATAGATTTCAACCATCCGATGATTGGCATTCAGCAACACGAAATCAGTTTTCGTGCTAACGATTACAGCCGGGAAATCGCTCCTGCAAGAACGTTTGGATTTGTCGAAGAGATCGAAATGCTGAAGCAAAATGGGCTGGCGCGTGGCGGTTCGCTGGAAAACGCCATTGCGCTGACTCGCGACGGCTTTCTGAATTCGGAGCCTTTGCGGTTTGCTGACGAATTCGTTCGACACAAAATCCTGGACATCATCGGCGATCTTGCACTGGCTGGAATGCCGATTTTGGGTCACGTCAGAGCTTCCCGGTCCGGCCATGGATTGCACACAATGCTGCTGTCAACGCTGCTCAGAGACCGCGAAGCCTGGGAAGTGACAACCTTCCCGAATTAGCTACTTTGCCCGAAAGATGGGCGAAGTCAGGCGCGACGGCAGCAGGACCAAATCTTCCACCAAACATCCAAAAATGGTCACAGCCGAAAGCAATCCGAAATCACTGATCGGTTGAAAGTTTGAAATAGCGAACACGGCAAACGTCGCCGCCAGCGCAATGTTTGCGTAAATGATCGGGCGACCGGAAAGCCGCATGCTTTCGATGATTGCATCCCGCAATGTCGTCTTCTCTTTCTGAACACTGCGAAACCGGACAATGAATTGAACGGCATTATCCACCGCCAGTCCAAGCACAATGCTTGCCACCAGGCTGGTCGTCAGATTCAGCTTGATTCCCCGCCAGCCCATAAAGCCAAAAAAGAACACGATCGGAACCAGATTCGGCACCAACGCCGTCAGTCCGACGCGCAACGACCGGAACAGAATCGCCAGCATCAAATAAATTGTCACCAGCGCAATCCCAATGCTCAGCACTTGCTCTCCCCCAATTTCGTCCGAAGTTCGATTGAGCAGAACAAATGTTCCGGTGGCATAAACCCTGAAGCCGGGCAATAACTCTTTCCCTTTTTGTTCGACTCGGCAGACGACTCCGGCCATGGCTTGTGAACCGGAAAGCGTCGAACGGATCAGCAATCGCGCGATCCTTCCGTCTTCAGTCAAAAACCCCTTCATCTGGTCACGATCTGTAAACAAGTCGGAAACCACTTTTTCATCTGTCGGAATTTTATACTGCTGAGGATCGTTGCCATTGAAAGCCCGGTTCATATGTTTGACGATGTCGGCAACGGACAAAGAGCGGTCAATTCCTTGTCCGCTTGGGT
>CAYLJQ010000602.1:0-4569 GCA_964383955.1 uncultured Heliomicrobium sp.
GTCGAAGGCCGCGACCTGATCGTCCACGATAATGTTGTTTACATGCGAACCACCGCCGGACTGCGCCGCGTGGATGTGATTTATCGCCGCATTGACGATGATTTCGTTGATCCGTTGGCGTTTCGCCCAGATACGATTTTGGGCGTGCCGGGACTGTTTAATGCTTATCGCGCCGGAAACGTTGCGCTTGCCAACGCCATCGGAACTGGCGTTGCGGACGACAAAGCAATGTATGCGTACGTCCCGAAAATCATCAAATACTATCTGGACGAAGACCCAATCATTCCGAACGTCGAAACCTATTTGCTGGACGAAGACAAACAGCGCCAACACGTCATCGAAAACCTGGACAAGCTGGTGGTCAAAGCCGTCGGCGAATCTGGCGGATATGGAATGCTCATCGGCCCGCATAGCACCGCCGAAGAGCGTGAAGAGTTCCGACGACGCATCATTGCCGATCCGCGCAATTACATCGCACAACCAACATTGGCATTGTCGCGCGCTCCATGCTTCATCGAAGGCCAAGTCGAAGCACGCCACGTTGATCTTCGCCCTTACATTCTCTTTGGAGATCAAGCGACCATTGTCCCTGGCGGGTTGACGCGAGTCGCGCTGAAAAGAGGTTCGCTGGTCGTCAATTCTTCACAAGGCGGCGGCAGCAAAGACACCTGGGTTCTCTTCTGATTGCGGATTTTTGAATGCGGATTGCGGATTCCCCGATTGGAAACATTCGGTTGATTCACAATCCGCAATCCCAAATCCGCAATTCGCAATCAAGTTATGCTTTCACGAGTTGCAGACAGTTTGTATTGGATGAGCCGGTATCTGGAACGCGCTGAACACACGGCGCGCTTGCTGGATTTGACGCTCAATCAGGCGCTTGACCAATCCCCGGATGTTGCCCGGCAACGCTGGCAACTCGCGCTGGCGAGTCTTCGTTCGCCCGCGCCGGAAACGCTGGAAGCGTATCCAGTAACGCAATTTCTGACTTTTGACGCGAAAAACAAAGATTCGCTGGTGTCGTGCATCACTTCGGCGCGCGAAAACGCCCGGCAGATTCGTGAACAGATCAGTTCCGAAATGTGGGAACAGTTGAACCATATTTATCTGGAGCTGCGCCATTCCGACATCAACACCATTTATGCGCAACCGCACGGTTTTTATGGTCCGATCAAGGAGGGATCGCACCTGTTTCAAGGCATTACCGATTCGACGTTGATGCGCAACGAAGGTTGGCATTTCATTCAGCTTGGCCGCTCTATCGAACGCGCCAGCGCCACGGCGACTCTGCTGGATGTGCATTTAGGCTCGCTGCTCAATCAACCAGATCAATCTTCCGTTGGCCAGGATTACATTTCCTGGGTGGCGCTGCTGAAATCCTGCACTTCGTTCGAGGCGTATTGCCAAACCTATACTGCCGATCTGCGCCCGGAACGCATCGCCGAATTTTTACTGCTGAACCCGGAATTGCCGCGTTCGGTTCGGTTCGCGATAGATACCATCCACTCCTCTCTGGAAGCGCTGGCGAAACTGAGCGGCGCGCGCAAAACCGGACGGTCGCAACGGCTGGCGGGCAAGCTGCGTGCAACACTGGATTACGCGCAGGTGGACGAAATCATCGCCGACGACATTCATTCGTTTTTGCAAAACATTCACCGGCAATGTTCGCTGATTCATACCGCAGTCCAACAGCAATACATTGCTTATTCCGTTGATACGGCAATGGCCTCATAACAGACTATGTTCTACTCCATCCGTCACGTCACCCGCTTCGTATACAGTTTGCCAGTCACGGAAAGCGTTTCTGAAGTTCGCATGCAGCCGCGCACCGAAGGCAACCAGCGATGCGTCAAATTCGAACTGACAACCAATCCGCGTTCCCGCATCCAGGGGTATCGCGATTATCTGGGCAACGTGGTTCACCATTTCGACATTCCAGCCCGCCACAACCAGTTGAAAATCACCGCCGAAGCGACGGTTGAAATCACGCCGCCGTTGGTTTTGCCTGATGCCTTGTCCGCCGATGCCTGGACAGAACTGGACAGAATCAAAGCCAGTGGCGAGCATTGGGATTATTTGACGCCCAGCCAATTCGCAACCAAAACTAGATTGCTGACAGAACTGGCCAAAGAGCTTAAGGTTGAACGGCGAGGCGATCCGCTTTCTTTGGTAAAAGAAATCAACACGGCAATTTTTGAAACCTTTGATTACGCGCCGCAATCCACGACGGTGGATTCGCCGATTGAACACGCGTTGGAAGATCGCAAAGGCGTTTGCCAGGATTTCGCGCACATCATGATCACGCTGGTGAGAGAAGTGGGCATTCCCTGCCGGTACGTCAGCGGCTACCTTTACCACGGACGCGAAGACCATGACCGTTCAGCGGCAGATGCCACGCATGCCTGGGTTGAAGCCTTCCTGCCGGAAATCGGCTGGGTAGGGTTTGATCCCACGAATGACTTGCTGACGGGCGAGCGCCACATCCGCACGGCAGTCGGCAAAGATTACTCTGACGTCCCTCCAACGCGCGGCGTGTTCAAAGGCATGGCGCAAAGCGAATTGAGCGTCGGCGTGCAGGTTTCGCCCACTGAAGCGCCTCCGCCTGAAGAAGAAATGATGGCGATGACCACCTGGATCGCCCCTCCGCCACAGCCAATCGAGGACGATCACGCTCAACAACAGCAACAGCAGCAACAATAAAGATTCTGCGGGCAAAATGATCTGGTAAAGCGCGGCGTTTTACGTCCCAGCGGGACAACGTGAAAATAGCCCAGCGATTTATCGCTGGGAAACCAAGCCACCTCCCACGCGTCCTGTAGAGACGCTTGAAATTGACGTTGATTCAGGCGTCCCTACAGAACGCATTATTTCTTAACGCCCTACCCGGCAATGAATTGCCGCGCTAATATCAAGTTGTCCCTAGGGGACAAAGACACTGCCAGAATCTTTCTTCGACTGGCGGATCATCAAAAAGGAACCCATCAACATGAGCACCGAATACAAATCTCTGCGAATTGAAAAGAATGGCGGGGTTACCGAAGTTATTTTAACTGGTCCTGGCAAAGGCAACGCAATGGGGCCGGATTTTTGGCGAGAAATGCCGCTTCTGTTTGCCGAGCTTGACCGCGACGAAGAAACCCGCGCCATCATGATCCGAGGCGACGGCGGAAACTTTAGCTATGGATTGGATTTAATGGCGATGGTTGGCGACCTGAGCGGTAGCGGAAAGAACTTGGCCGCAGAACGAACCCGGTTGCACGACAAAGTCCTGGAAATGCAGCAAGCCTGCAACCGCGTCGCCGATTGCCGCAAACCCGTCATCGCAGCCATCAACGGTTGGTGTATCGGCGGTGGCCTGGATTTGATTTCGGCTTGTGATATTCGCCTGGCCGCAGCCGACGCCAAATTCAGTTTGCGCGAAGCCAAAATCGCCATCGTAGCCGACCTCGGCAGTTTGCAACGCCTTCCCGCCATCATCGGCCAAGGCCATACCCGCGAATTGGCTTACACCGGCAAAGACATTGACGCCGCTCGCGCTCACCACATCGGCTTGGTCAACGAGGTGTACGACACGCCCGAAGCGATGCTCGAAGCCGCCAGAACACTCGCCGCCGGCATCGCGGCCAACCCGCCGCTAGTCGTCCAAGGCGTCAAACAAGTGATGAATTACTGCGCCGACAAATCCATCGCTGATGGGTTGGAATACGTAGCCGTTTGGAACTCAGCGTTTATGCACTCGCTGGATTTGGTAGAAGCGATCACGGCTTTCCGCGAACGCCGCAAGCCTGACTTCAAAGGCCAGTAAAGAATTTATTGTTGGCTGAAGAGGCTGGCTATTATTCACTCCAAGGCACTTCAATGGCTTCAAGACGTTTGCTGAATTCCAACCAGCGCTTCTGATCCACGTCTTTAACAAAGGCAATTAGCCCAGAAAGATGATTGAGAAAGCCATAAGCTGAATCAAAACCTTCATGGAAAGCAGTATCACTTAAACCATATTTCCTAGCAGCATGAAGATGGCGGTCAATTCGAAGGTAAGTTTCTTTAGTGATGCGTGGCGTACTGCTATCTACCAGTAGTCCTAATACACGCTTCTTCGCGCCCGGACCAGCAATACGTGTTTTCTTGCTGTTCTCTCTAAATCCAGCATTTTTAATAAGCTGGATAATGCTCCAATGAATACTGCGAATTGAATGCCGCTCCGGAAGCATACTGGCAGAAATAGTAATGTCATCAGCATACCTCGTATAAACAAAACCATGCTCTACCGCATATTCATACAACGATTCATCAAGATGCCGAGCGGCTAAATTACTTAACATGGGGCTTGTCGGAGCCCCTTGAGGCAGGACTCCATGAATACCAGATCGTCTAAAATATGGTCTATGAATATCTGCAAGTGCCTTGTCTTGGTGGCTGAGATAACCCTTTTGTGATCTAGGTAAACATGTCGTTGTGCATAATCCCGCAAGTTCAAATGCTAGGAGACGCCGATATCCTAAACTTTCAAAGATATCAAAGACATCCATTTCAGTAATACTGTAGAAAAAATCGGTGAGGTCATATTGA
>CAYLJQ010000603.1:0-4569 GCA_964383955.1 uncultured Heliomicrobium sp.
GATGAGAATAGCGCCGAACCAAGTCTCTCTTATATCCTTGGACGAATGGAATATCCGGAATTTCCTGTGCCGATGGGCGTCTTTCGTTCTGTCAGCAAGCCAACGTACGAACAAATGCTTGCCGGACAAATTGAAAACTCCATCGCGGCAAAAGGCGCAGGCGATCTGAGCAAATTGCTCAACAGCGGAGAAGTTTGGACCATCAACTAAAGCGCTTGCCAGGCTGCGTTAAGATGAACAAGGGCAAGCCGCAGGCGTGTTGACTGTTCACGATCTGGTTTCTTACTTCGCAGAACATTTTCCGAAAGAAGCGCTCAATCTTCCGCCCAACACCGATCAAGCAATTCGGGACGCGGAAGGAGCAAAATCAACTACTTTTCAATTTATCTATGTCCATACTCGCAAACATCATCAACACCGTAAAAGATGTCGTTGAAGTCGCCAGAACGACTGCGCAAGGCATGAGCGTCACGCTCAGTCACATTCCAACCAAAAAAGAAACCGTCTCTTACCCCGAAGAAGCCGTGACGATCTATCGCCGCTTCCGTGGGGAACACTTTCTGGATGTAGACGAAAATGGCAAAGAGCGTTGCGTGTCGTGCTTCCTGTGCGCGGCGGCTTGCCCTGCTGACGCGATTTATATCGAAGGCACGGAAGACCCGCGTCCATACGAACAACGTATCGGCATGGATCATCGCTACGCCAAGATTTACCAGATCGATTATGGCCGCTGCATTCTGTGCGGATTTTGCGTAGACGCCTGCCCGACCGACGCCATTAACCATGGTCACAATTTCGAATGGGCTGTCTACACGCCGGGCGAAATGGTCAAAGACAAAGAATACCTGCTGGGCAACAAATGGCGCGAACCGGATGTCACGCCGACTCCGGCGCAACGCCCATTAGCCGCCAAACAGAAAATGGACAAGCTGAACATCGTGCTGAAGTAGTTTTCTCGATTCGACAGCCTTCTGCTTATCAACTATCGCGCAGCCTGAAGTGATTCAGGCTGCGCGATGGTTTTTATTGGGGCGATTAGAAAGCAATCGCTTTAGAAAACAGTCAGCGTAAATGTTCGTGTGGTGGTTGCGTTGCAATTGTCTTTGACGGTGGCCGTGACTGTATAAGTCCCCACACCGCCAACATTGCTGAACGTGATTGCGCCGGTGGTCTGGTTGATTGAAATGTTGCCGGTGAATCCGCTCGGCGCAACTGACGCCGAAATCGTAAACGTTCCGTTGTCAGAAGGCGCGACTTGCGGCAAAACCGTTTTTGAACCGCCTGCCGCAATGGAGGCGATCGGGTAGCGCCCAATCAAAGGAGCCGTGTTGGCAGTTCTACTGACTGTGATTGTCGAAACGCCAACGGCAGAATTTCCATCAACGACATTCAACTCAGCTTTTGTATCGCCACTATAAGAATAGATGCTGCAGTCACAAGTGATAGAGGCGCGCACTAAGCTGCCTGTTTTCTCAACATTACTGAATTTCAAAAACGGGGTATTGTCATAATCAAACAGCAGCGAATAGTAATTAGTTTCAGCATCGGCGACCACAGCGATTGGCAAGTTGTGAGCTGTGCTACCTTCCTGGATTGTGTATGGCCCATAAGGCGTGACCGTCGGCAAAGTATTGCCGTACTGCAAAGTGAAAACGTACGCCGCTCCCTGATTTGAGTAGCCAGAGATGTCAGCCCCTGTCGCGCCCGCGATAATCGTGTTGCCACTCAAAGCCAGGCCTAAACCAAAATAGTCTTCGGCGGCTCCATCGGCAGCGATAAGTTTTTGGCGCAAATTCCAAACGGTTCCCGTGCGCTCATACACGTATGCAGACCCACGGCTTATGGCAGAAAAAATCACATCAGCATGCATTCCAATCACCAAACGATTGCCATCTAATGCCAGGCTACCGCCAAAGGCGTCGCTAAACTCATCTGGAGATTTGATTGTTTGTTGCAATACCCAGGAGCTACCAGAAAACACGTAAACATAAACTGTTCCTCCAGTTGGCCCAGCATGCATACCGAACTCTCCGCTCACGGCCAATGTGTTGCCGCTTATCGAGATGCTATAGCCATAAGTTCCATAAGTAAGAATTGGAGGCAACGAGGAAGGCGAAGTCAGTTTTTGCTGAAAAAACCAGATGCCTCCGCTTTGGTTAAAAACGTAAACCGCTTTAGGCGTTGATTGGGGATTTGAATAATCATTCGTAGACACTGCCATAGATGCGCCACTGGCTGTTAGCCTTGACCCAAACTTTCCCTGTGATGAAGCGTCAAAGGCCGTCAGCTTTTGTTGTTGAGACCAAATCCCACTGGTCCCCAAAAGAGCGAAGGTGTATACCGCTCCACCAGTTCCTGCAGTTGGAGCAGTAGCATTCGGGGCACCTACGAAAATTGTGTTGCTATTTATCGCTACACTCGCCCCAAACTCAAAACCCGCCTGTCCGTCATTGGGCGTTAGTTTTTGAGTTTGGGACCAAAAATTGCCATTACGCAAAAACACATAAGCCGCTCCCATATCAAGGTCATTGCTGACTGCATCTTTTTTATATGCGCCAACAACCAAGAAGTTTTGATTGATTGCGACCGAATGCCCAAAATAGTCGCCTGCGCTTCCATCGCTGGCTGTCAAGACTTGCATCAATGTCCATGTATTGCCCGTTCGTAAGTACACATAAACGGCGCCTTGAGCCACATTCGAGCCAATATTTTTTCCGGCTTGTCCAATAACGACCCAGTCGCCAGAGGTTGCGATATGTAATCCTAAGTTCTCACAACATTGGGAACTGCCAGTCGTCAATTTTGCCTGCTGGGCAAAGATCGGCTCAGCAGCTTGAACGGGCAGAGTTGTCAGGGCAAATAAAAGACCTAAGCACAGAATGGTCAGACAGAGTTGCTGCCATTTTTGCAGGCTTAAGAGTTGCGAAAAGCTTGTGTTGGCAATTTTGTGGTTCATTGTTTTCCTCATTTCAAAAAAGCATTCTTTGATCTTGCCCAGGACGCACCTGCGCCGAGCGTGATAACACGCAGCAATTGGCAAATTCCTTTATTGCCGTGTTCGCTGAGTTGAGACGTTGAATAATCCGGGATATTGCCAGGGTAAATTTTAGGCGGGAGAAAAAGGAAGTTGGGGAGGAGCAGGCGTAAAGTAAGACGTCTCCTTTCATCTTGTAGCTTTAATGAATCATCAAATGGCAGGAACATCGTCCCTGCCATTTTTTCAAACGACGTCTCAACTGGTTAATTCAATTTCACGGCATTGAATTTCTTTACATCGAGTGGTTCTGTGACCAGACCATTGGTTCCTAGTCCGCTATCGAGTCTAAAAATTTCCACCTCGAAACGTTCGGTGTAAGCCAGCAAATCCACTTCCACAAACATGGTGACAAAACCAGCCAGATGTTTCAGGTTGTATTGAAATCCCGGCTCGACCATCACTTCGTTTTTCGCAGGATTGACCGTAGTTTTGATTCCAATGCCTGCGTAATCTTTTGCCAGAATGATATTGGCGTTAATGCCTGCGCTAGCCACAAAAGCATCAACCGCCGCTGTCAGGTCTATGCTTGCATCAAGATTGGCGCCGACACCAACATTGAGAGAGTCAGATACGCTACAGTTTTTGGTATTGAGCTTGGTTGGGAATTGAAAGGTTGGGTTGCCGAGACTGAAACCGATGTTAAGCTTGGAGCTCACGGTAATTGGCACCGGCCCAATAGGAAAGGTAGCGCCCGGCCCCGGAATCACTTGCTTGTAAGAAATGCCAGAAAGCTCCTCTCCGAAAATGCTCGCTCTCTGTTCCTGATTGGCCTTACCGTCTGAATAAGAGCCAATTGCTTTGACATCTATCAGCGAAAAGCTTTGACCAAATATCTTCATGTTGGCCGATAACGACCCGCCATTGCGAAAATTCAATGTTCCGGCGTTGCCACAATTCATTGAGCTAATGTCTAAGCAAACTCCTACGTCGAACCAGTCATTGCCATTTGAAACATTGGTGCAACTTGAAATGCCAGTCCATTGACCGGAAAGATAGCCTTCATAAAGACAATTGACCGTCGAGCATTCCCCCGGAGCGCCACATGAAAATCCTGAAGTTTTGGTAATTGTTTGTTGCGACCCGGAAGGGGAAGCAACACCGCCGATCGGTACCACTTTGGGGTTACCCAAACCAATCCCTTTTTCTTCTTCTTTAGTACAAGTAGCGCAGGGACAAGGCGAAGTTATGTTCATCAGGCGAAGCTCTTGAGCAGCGGAATTTCGTGGCAATGGGATTAGCCGTTGCTGTGTTTGTTTGAACAATTTTGCTTCATTGCGAAAGTCGCCGACAGGTTGGGTGGGGTTCTGAAAAGGGGCGGTCTTGCTAAGAGCCAGAATATCTGCGGGGGTCATTCTTTTATCCCGCAATTTTCCACCACGCTCATAGATGGTTGGGTCAAAGAGAACCTGTTTACGTTCATCTTTCAATCCAGGCTTTATTGCCTCAGGCTTTTTGGGATTGAGATATAAAATTTTGCCGAGATTGCCGCCGCCGCTGCGCAAGGTGTAACCATATTTATTCAGAAAACTTTC
>CAYLJQ010000604.1:0-4561 GCA_964383955.1 uncultured Heliomicrobium sp.
CCAACCGACTGTGATGGATTACTGAACCGCTGGCAAATGAGGTCTACGACTGCGACCGATGGGATTATCAAATGAGGGAAGCGGCAAAGCAAGAGCTTGAGAAACAAGAACATATCCAGCCGCGAGCTTCAGGCCGCAAAGCTCGCGGCGAAACGAAATTTCTTTGTCGTTTGAAAGTGAGTTACCAGCTTGCCAGGCCTAATCTTTTCAGCGCGTGCGCAGTTGGGTAACCGGTGGCGGCAATTTGGTTGTTGGATTGAAAGCGCCGCATCGCATCCATGGTGGCGTCATCGTAATTGCCAGAGGTTTCGCCTGAATAGAAACCTTTGCTTGCCAATGCCTGTTGAATCTGGATAACGCGCATTACGTCAATGTTGGCCCGACGGGAGGGCGTGATCGTTCCAGCATCTCCGCTGGCCTGATTATTGGGTCTCGGCGGGTTCAGCCATTTGGATAAATCGGAGGAATTCGTTGAACCTTGCTCCAATACCTCAATACGGTCCGGAACAATCGCTGGTGAAGGATCGGGACGATACTCTTCAGTGCGTACGATTCTGCGTCCGTGTTTACCACGGCGCGAAGAACGGGTGCGGGCTACTTTTGATTGCTTTGATGATTTGCCTTTGGCGGAAGACGCTGTCGCTTTTTTCTTCTTGCCTTTAGCTTCAACTGAAATAACGCTTGCTGTCATCAATACCGCGGCAACCAGCAAACAGGTGAGGATCTGGGAGAGCTTGCGTAAATGCATCTTTTATTGACCTCCGGGGCATAGGATTGTCGTGAAAGACTGTTTTGCAATTGCAGCATAGTGCTGCTGCAATAGATTCAAGCCGTTAAGTCGTCACCAGCTTTACGGCCTACTAAATGAGATAAATATTCGCGGATGCGGATAAAGCTTTTGCCGATATACCTGAAGTACGATTGGTTCTCCAGAATTGAGGCTGGAAAGAACCTCTTTGAAATCTTCGACATTTTTGACCGGTTGCCGATTTATGGCTTCGATCACGTCGTTAATTTTGAGTCCTGCGTCATCTGAAACACTGCCTGCCTCTACTCGAATAACAGAAACTCCCAACACCTGTCCAAGCGAGCGTTCAATTATGCGAGTCGGCGTCATTGGCTGAACGGAAATGCCAATATTTTGCCTGGGAGAAAATGCAATTTCCGTCGCTTTTAGCTCGTCAGCATTCTCTATCGAGCCTGAATTGGGCCGCTGCGTAATCGCCACGGTCAATGTCATTTCCTTGCCGTCCCGGAAAATCTTGATCGGAGCGGATGTTCCGACTGGAGCAGCGGCGACTTGTCGAATCAGGTCCGAATCGTCTTTGATTCGTTCACCGCGAAATTCAAGAACAATATCATTAAGCTTCAATCCGGCCTTTGCAGCAGGGCTTTCGACTGCGCGATTTCCCACCAGCATGGTGTCGCTGATGTTGCTGATAATTGCTCCGCGAACGACTGGCAAATTGTAAACTTTTGCGATTTGCGGCGTCACCCGATCTGTCATTGCACCCAAAAAACCGCGAACGACTCGGCCATTTTTGACCAATTGTCTGTAAACTCCGATGGCTTCCATTGATGGCAACGCGAAGCAGATTCCGTTGTAATCTCCTGTGCTTGTGGCAATTGCGGAATTGATGCCGATCAATTCGCCCAACAAATTCACAAGTGGCCCGCCAGAATTTCCGCGATTGATGGCTGCATCGGTTTGCAGAAAATATTGGAAGCCGACTCGTTTGTAAAGCTCGGAAGAGTCTCTTTCCTTGGCGCTAATAATTCCCGCTGTCACAGTTTGATCAAGGCCGAATGGAGAGCCAATTGCCAGAACCCAATCACCCACGCGCATTTTTTCGGAGTCTCCGAACTTGATCGGTGTCAGAGGAGTAATTGGGTCAACTTTGACAACTGCCAGATCAACTTCTGCGTCGCTTCCAATCAACCGTGCTGGCAACTCAGTTCCGTCAAAAAAACGAACCTTGATTCGATCAACCTGATTGACCACGTGGCGGTTTGTCAGAATATAGCCATTGGGATCAACGATTACCCCTGATCCATTGCCACGTTGAGCCTGTTCGCTGCCTTGATAGGGCAGAGTCGAATCCAGCGACGGTCGCGGAAGGGAATAAAGTTCCGGGTCGCGTGTTTGTTTAACTGGTTTGATTACTGTGGAGATATTAACGACAGCGGGCTCAACCTTCTGCGCGACTTCGACAAAAGCTGAAGCCAGTTCGGAATTCACTTCTTTGTCGCCTGCTTTTACAGGGGCAGGCTGGCGCGAAAGACCAACGCCAAGAATGACTCCGGCAGCCAGAAAACAGGCTGCCACAGAAACCAGAATTGCACGCTGCCGCGAACGGCGGTAGCGATCGAGCAATTCGCTGTCGTCATGAGCGAAATCCTTCATAACTTTACTGCTCGCTAAAAGTTTATTGCTCTTTCAATTCGGATACGAGGGGTTTGACCATTTGAATTAAGCGAGGCGGATTATAACAGAAGCCTTGAGCGAATTGACAACCGGTTTTGAACCGGGTGCTTGCCAGTTTCTTCTGATCCGATTACCCTCAAAGCCGACCGTCATCTTCTTACGAATTAACTCACAATTTCACCCAACGGAGGATCAAGCGATGAAAGCTCGAACCGCGCTTTTATTGAAGCTGCTATGCTTGCTGGTTCCGGCAGCAATTATTTTTACCGCTCAGCCGTCAACGTCGGCTCAGGGAAATTTCAACGTCAGAGATCATTACACAAAGCATGAGCAACAAATCGTCATGCGTGACGGTGTAAAACTGTTCACATCAGTTTATGTTCCAAAAGATACATCGCAAAAATATCCGATGATGTTGCAGCGCACGCCCTACAGCGTTGCGCCCTATGGAGCAGAAGCCTATAGGACGCAGCTTGGCCCTTCGCCGCTTTTTCCGCCTGAAGGTTTTATCTTTGTTTATCAGGACGTTCGAGGCCGAAACATGTCGGAAGGTGATTTTGCCTGGATGCGGGCTTACAAGCCGAAAAAGGCGAGTGCAACTGATGCCGACGAAACAACAGACACTTGGGACACCATCGAATGGCTTTTAAAAAACATCCCGAACAACAATGGCCGAGTCGGCATGTGGGGCATTTCCTATCCTGGTCACTATGCAGCACAAGCCTTGATTGATCCGCATCCCGCCTTGAAAGCCGTTTCGCCGCAAGCTCCGATGGCAGACAACTGGCTGGGTGATGACATGCACCACAATGGAGCTTTATTTCTGGCGCACGCTTTCAACTTCATCATCAACTTCGGTCGTCCGCGAACGGGACCAGGAATCGCTCAGTTTCCCCGCTTCGAGCACGGAACAAATGATGGCTACAAATTCTTTCTGGAAATGGGAGCGCTGCCGAACGCCCAGAAATACATGAAAAATGAGAACAAGCTGTGGGATGAATGGATGGAGCACGGCGATTACGATGAATACTGGCAGGGTCAAAACGTGCCGCAGCATCTGAAGAAAGTCACTCCGGCAGTGATGACCGTCGGTGGTTGGTTCGACGCCGAAGACGTACAAGGCCCATTGTGGATTTACCGCGAAATCGAAAAGAACAATCCGAAAGCATGGAATGTTTTGGTTGAAGGCCCTTGGTGTCACGGTTGCTGGTCGCGCCGGGATGGAAGTACGCTGGGAGGCGCGAAATTCGGTTCCAACACGTCTGCGTTTTATCAGGAAAAGATAGAGTTTCCCTTCTTTCTGCACTTTCTGAAAGACAAGGGCGGGATGAAATTGCCGGAAGCGTATGTGTTTGAAAGCGGATCGAACAACTGGAAAACTTATGAGTCATGGCCTCCGAAAAACGCCACTGAAAAAAGCATCTATTTGCAGGAAAATGGCAGGCTTTCATTTGAAGCACCCAAAGCCGTTTCCGCGTTTGATGAATATGTCAGCGACCCCGCCAAGCCTGTTCCGCACCTGAATCGCATCTCGCCTGCAATGACCTATGAATACATGGTTGACGACCAGCGATTTTCCAGCATTCGTACGGACGTGCTGGTTTACCAAAGCGATGCGTTGACGGAAGACCTGACGATTTCTGGCGAGATTTTGTCTGATCTTTATGCTTCTACTTCTGGCACGGATTCAGACTATATCGTCAAGCTGATTGATGTTTATCCCAATAGCACGCAAGACCCGATGGATGGTTATCAAATGCTGATTCGTGGCGAGCCTATGCGAGCCAAATATCGCAAAAGCTGGGCGAAGCCGGAGCCGATGAAGCCAAACGAAGTGACTCATATTCCATTTGCGATGCCGGATGTGAATCATACCTTCAAGAAAGGGCATCGGATTATGATCCACATCCAAAGCTCATGGTTTCCGTTGGTAGACCGCAACCCGCAGAAATTCTTGAATATTTACAAAGCCAAAGACCAGGATTTTCAAAAAGCGACACAGCGAATCTATCGTTCCAGCAAGTATGCGACTCGATTGAAAGTGCGCGTCTTGAATTAAAGCTGGTAATTTTTTGGGGCTGTGACTTTGCTTCGGGAGAATGCTCCAAGTCACAGCCCCAGCGTTCCTACCCGTAC
>CAYLJQ010000605.1:0-4553 GCA_964383955.1 uncultured Heliomicrobium sp.
ATCTTCGGATGGCCGTTTTGCTTTTGCTGATACCTTGAACGCCAATGCCCTTTGCCCTTTATTGCCTCACCCGCAGAAGCCGTCATCCACGTAAGTCTTGTTGCCATTGCCGTAGATGTAATAACAGCAGCCAAGTGGCCCTAATGTAGCTTTATGTAGCTTTTCCTGCTGTTGATTGCCCTACGTTTACGAACTGCTGAAAAGGTTCTGTCCACATTCGATTTGTTACTGGTCGCATAATAGCGCAGTCGAATTGTTGGTTATGCCCCTGAGCAGATCGAAGGGAATCAGATTTCTCAGAAAATTACTTGATGAATCCACAAACTCGGGGAAAGTAAGAATATGAAACTGAATCATCTGCATTTAATGGTTGCTGAAGTGCCGCCAGCCAGCGCTTTTCTGGAAACGTACTTTGGCTTGCAGAACCAAGGTGGAAACGCTGGCTTGGTTGTTCTGACAGACGATGATGGCTTTGTGCTGACCTTGATGAAGGTTGGCAAAGAGGGAAGTGCCGGGTATCCGGCAAACTTTCACGTCGGCTTTTTTGTGGAAAGCACAGCGAAGGTTGATGCTCTCTACAATCGTTTGAAGGAGGATGGATATGCGGTTGCGCCGCCGGAGCAGTTTCAACATTCCTATTCGTTTTATATTGAAGCTCCGGGCGGATTCACAGTTGAAGTGGGAGCCTAGGAAGCGACACTTGCGCTGCGAAAAATCAAATTGCAGAAGCCCGGCATAAAAGAAGCCGCCTGATCTTTCGACCAAGCGGCTTTATTCTGCGCATAATTTGGGCAACAAGATCGCAAACGTTATGGCGTTACGACTTTCTTGACTCCCTTCGCGACTCCTTTGCCAACGTGTTTGCCACTGCTCCCTGCGTGTTTGCCGAACTCTTTTCCGCCGCGCACGATGTGCCCTTTTTTAACATTCTTTCCCAAGCTCTTCCCTGCGTTCTTGGCTTCCGTGCCAGACTTTTTCATTTCTGCACCCGCGCTCTGAGCGTTCACAGATGACCAACCCAGGGCCACTACGGCAATTAACATCAATGCTCTAATTGCGTTTTTCATTTTGTTCTCCTTAACGGTGTTAATAGTTAATGACGATCTTTATGATCGTTATTGGTGAATACCACGCCAGCTTTAGATTGAGCAACTGATGCGCCAGACAATCGCCGGCTGACGAACATGGGATCAAGGCTGTATGTCAGCTGAACAGATTTCAGGAGGGCTGACGATGTTGCTGAAGATGGAAACTTGTATGAAGTTATCCGAATCAAAAAAACCTTTTCAGTGTAACCGGCAATTTATGATGCTCGTCTTAGAGTCGTGAGCGAATCAACCCCTTAATTCGCTCCTGATATTTTCAATCACAATCACATCCACATTTAGAAAAATAATTGCTCGCCCAATAAGAGCGGCGGTGTATCGCTCATTCTGGCTTATGGGATCGAAAAATTGAGGTCTGTTCACAGGCTGGACGGAGTCGTGTGCCTGGCACAGGGTCTTTGTCGGCAGCTTTAGGTCGAGGTCTACAAAAGGTTCAACAGAACGAGAAGGAGGGAGAAGCGTGATGTTGTTGCATTTGTTGAGCTACGAGCTCGTGATTTCCTTTGCCCAGGTTCAATGGCAATATTCGGGGGTGATCCTGGCGACAATTCCAGGACTGTTTCTTTACACAGGTCCCGAAAACATTCTTCCAGTCGCATCGGGTGTGGCTGCTGTCATCGGATTTCTGCTGATCATCTGGCAGCGTTTCCTGCTCTTCGTTTCCCGTATTTTCCAATTCTGCCAGCAAAGACTGGCGCGTTCATTTCGTCGGCAATAAGTAAGGCAAGGCGAAATGAAAAAAGTAATTGTTCTGGGGCTAGACGGCTTTGAGCCGAAGCTGGTCGAGGGGATGTTTGCGCGCCATGAGCTGCCGAATCTGGCGCAATTGCGCGCGCAAGGCGGATACAGCCGCGTGCGCACAACCTATCCGGCACAAACGCCGGTTGCGTGGTCTACGTTCGCAACGGGCGTGAATCCGGGGGCGCACGGCATTTTCGATTTCATTCGCCGCGATCCCCGCACATATCTTCCCGACCTTTCCTTTAATCGCTACGAACAGAAAAATGCGTTCCTGCCGCCGAAGGCAGTGAATCTGCGGCGCAGCCAAACCATTTGGGAATTACTTTCTCAGGCGGGAATGTCTTCCACAGTGCTGCGATTTCCTTGCACCTATCCGCCCGACAACATTCGCGGGCGGATGTTGTCTGGAATGGGCGTTCCTGATTTGCGCGGAGGATTAGGCACTTCGACTTTCTTTACTTCCGACGATCAGGCCAAAGCGCAAGAGAGCGAGCAAGTCGTCAGAGTCAAAGCCACGGCAAGCAATATCATTGAAGCCAATCTGCTTGGTCCGCGCGATCCAAAAACAAAACAGGATTCAAACTTTCATTTCACCGTTCACTTCGATCCTTTGCGGCGCTCGGCGTTGCTGCGTTCGGATGGCGACCCGACGGGCTTGGAACTGCGCGAAGGCGAATGGAGCGGCTGGCTGAAAGTGAAATTCAAGCTTGGTCTGTTCCGCTCTGTTCGCGGAAGGGTGCGGTTTTTTCTGGTCAGAACTGCGCCAGTATTTGAACTGTACGCTTCGCCGATCAACTTCGATGTGGAAGCGCCGCTGTTCGACATCAGTTCGCCCGCCGGATTTGCCGCCGAACTCAGCAAACAGATCGGCACGTTTTACACCACCGGGATGCCCGAAGATCACAACGGATTGAACAATGGGCGTTTTGGCGAAGATGCCTATCTGGCGCAGTGCGAACTGCTGCTGGACGAACGGCGGCGGATGATGCGGCACGAACTGGAACGTTTTACCGAAGGCTTTTTCTTTTGCCTGTTCGATACGCCCGACCGAATTCAGCATATGTTCTGGCGCTTCGGTTCGCCGAATCATCCGGCAGGCAGCGAGCCAATGAAGCCGGAATTTCGCCGCACGGTCGAAGAGCATTACCGAGCCTGTGATGCGATTGTCGGTGAAGCCATGAAGTACGCCGACGATCAAACGCTGTTCATTGTTTGCAGCGATCACGGCATGAACAGCTTTGAGCGCGGCTTTCATCTGAACACGTGGCTGCATGATCAGGGATTGCTGGCGCTGAAACGCGGCTTGACGCCCGGCGAAGCGGAAAGTGATCTGCTGCGGCATGTAGATTGGGAACAGACAAAAGCTTATGCGCTTGGACTGAGCGGGATTTACCTAAACCTTTCGGGACGCGAAGAACGCGGAATTGTTGATCACGCTGATGCCGCCCGACTGAAAGCGTTTCTTGCTGACAAGCTGACTGGCCTTGGTGATGCGGCGTGCGACCGCAGGGCGATTCGCAGCGTGGTTGCGCGTGAACAGATTTACTCCGGGCCTTATGCCGAGGAAGCGCCAGACCTGCTGGTGAATTTTGCCGAAGGCTATCGCGTGTCGTGGGCAACGGCGCTGGGCGGCGTTCCTGCGGGACATTTTGAAGACAATAGGAAAAAGTGGAGCGGCGATCATTTGATTGACCCGGCATTGGTGCCGGGCGTCTTGCTGATGAATCGTCCCTTCAAAGACAACGCTGGTTTAATTGACATGGCGCCGACGATCCTGACTGCCCTGGGATTGCAGCCTGCGCCGGTGATGGAGGGGGAACCGTTGTTATGAAAATCCTTGTGATTGGTCTGGATGCGGCAGTGCCAGAACTGCTATTTGGCGACGAACGGCTGGCGAACATTCGCCGCCTGATGGAAGCGGGCTGTTACGGCAGGCTGGAAAGCATCATTCCGCCGATCACCGTTCCGGCGTGGATGTGCATGTCGTGCAGCCAGGATCCAGGTTCGCTAGGTGTTTACGGTTTTCGCAATCGCCGTGATCATTCGTATGACAATTTAAGCATCGTCAACGCAAAATCCCTGCAAGACTTGACCATTTGGGATCAGGTTGCGCGCGAAGGCAATCGCTCTGTGATTATCGGCGTGCCGCCTTCGTTTCCGCCGCGCAAAGTTAACGGCATCTGCGTCGGCTGTTTTCTGACGCCGGATACGAACACGGACATTTACACGCATCCGGCGGCGGTTCGCGACACAATCCGGGATTTGGTCGGTGAATATCCCGTGGACGTGAAAGGCTTTCGCACGGAGCGAAAAGACTGGCTGCTGGATGAAATCTACGCCATGAGCGTGAAGCATTTTGCCAACGTGCGCCACTGGCTGAAAAACGCGGACTGGGATTACTTTCATTTTGTCGAAATCGGCCTGGATCGTTTGCAGCATGGCTTCTGGAAGTTTCACGATCCGCAACACATTCTGCACGAAGCGGGCAATCCTTATGCGGAAGTCATTCGCGAATATTACCTGTACCTGGATCGGGAAATTGGCAGCATTCTTGAATTGCTGGATGACGACACAATCGTGATGGTGGCGTCGGATCACGGTGCGCAGCGGCTGGACGGCGGTTTTTGCGTCAATGAATGGCTGGTGCAGGAAGGCTTGCTGGTGCTGAACGAATACCCGCGCGAAATTACGCCGTTCAGCCAACTC
>CAYLJQ010000606.1:0-4552 GCA_964383955.1 uncultured Heliomicrobium sp.
GCGAGTATTCAAACTCAATGTCAACATTCAAGCGCCGAATCGGTTTGATAGAAAAGTTGTCAATGACTTGAAGCGTGGCAGATTAGGGAACCTCCACCACTCTAAACGGAGCAGGATCAGGCCTTAAATTGCCGGAGATCGCAATTTCGGCCCTCAATAATTTAACCCAGTGAGAATTCGTCGAAGAATACGTTCGTAACTTGGAACGGCTCTGACGCAGTCAACCTTTCATAGGTTGGCCGAAGAATTTTGCTTTGAGGAAGATTCCTTAACCGTCAAAGCTAAAATCCTTAATCCCGGTTTTTCAGGAGCATCAATGAACGATTGCCTATGAGATATGGGCGATGATCTGGGAGGGGCTGCAAGTCTTCAAGCTGGTCTGCCCGCAACCCAATCTCCTGATCAACCTGGTATTCACCGAGATTCAAAAGATGAAAAAGCAGCGCCAAAACCCGACCTTAAGACTTAAACAATTGGTGAGTTACCTGTAAACATTGAGGCGTAAGTGAGGAACTCATCCGGGCGTGAGTGTACGCATTTTGTCAGCGACCGTCTATAGGTTTTCAGCATGCGCGAGCAAATTTAATCTTTCAGCATCAAACACTTGGCCTGATTTGGCACAAATTTCCAGTCACTTCATCAAGGCTGTAAATTTGGCCACGCGTCCTTTCTCGCCGACCGCCCATCCGATTCCGGCGCTCCGCCGCGCAAAGCTAAACGCGTGATACCCATCATTGCCGATGCTCTTCCAACTCATCCCATCATCTGCCGAAATGTCCGTTCCCGAAGGTCCAGCGGCAATTAACGCAGAGCGTCCGATCCAGGTCACTGCGGACCGAAACGCAGTCAAGCCGGAATTCTTTATGAGTGACCAGTTACGGCCGCCATCATGAGAAATGGCGATCTGGTCACTGGCTTCTTTTTCCTTTTGGTAATCGCCGCCGACAACAATTCCGGTTGTGGGGTCTTTGAAAGCAATTGAGAAAATGCCTGATGCCGCGTTGCCGGTCTTAATTGGGGTCCTGGTGACAAACCAGGTTTTCCCCTTATCAGCGGAGCGAAAGACGCGTGCAGTGTTGGCTCCACCGGTTGCAAACCAGGCATTGGACTTCCCTTGCGTGATCAAACAGGTTCCGCTGGCAGCAAAAGCGCCTTCACCTTCCAGCGCCGCGGGCATGTTTTCCGGAGCAATTGGCGTCCAGGTTTTTCCGCCATCGCTGGTACGAATAATGACAAAGCGGCCATCAACCGGATCGCTGACCGCTAACCCATTGTTCACATCCCAGAAGGCGATGGCATCGAAGAATGCTTTTGGATTTTGGTTGGTGAATTGCAGCGACCAGTTTTCGCCGCCATCAGTTGTTTTGTAAATTTTGGAACTCTCGCCCGGGCCGATACTCAACAGATAAGCTGTTTTCGCATCGAAAGCTTCGACATCGCGAAAATCCAGCTTTTCAGCGCCGGGCACGACCGCAGCCTTCCAGGTTTTACCGCCATCAATGGTTCGCGCATAGGTTCCGTTTGCCCCGCTGGCCCAGGCGATTTGATCTGAAACCGCGCTCACTCCGCGAAAGCGAACCGACGTGCCGCTGGATTGCGTCACCCATTGCGCTTGAGCGGTTGCAGTGACCAACAAAAGCCCCAACAGAAAGAAAATTCTTTTCGTCATAGGTTTTTCTCCAAGTTCTGTGTGAAAGCAGGAATTGTTTCTACTCTAACCAAAAAACGAAATCGGCGGAAGCGCTTGAAATTGCCAAGCGCTTCCGCCGATTGTGCTACGAAACGTTGTTATTTGACGTTCGGATCCGCTTCGATGACGACTTTGGTAGTCAGCTCTTTGCCGTCAGCCGTCAGTTTGACCAGATAGACGCCGGGTTCCAGTGGCAAACCGGCATTGAAACCGCCTCGGCCTCCACCACCTCCGCCGCCGCCTTGTCCGGGTTGCGGAGTTGCAGCCGGCTGACCTGGAGCTTGGCCACCCGCTGGCGGTTGTCCTTGTCCGGGAGCGCCTCCGCCAGGCCCGCCTTGACGCCCACCGGGTCCGAATCCAGCCGGACGCGGTGGCGGATCGCCACGCAAATTCCACTGCAAACGGTTCAAGCCTAATTCTTTCGTTCCGTTGATGTTGCGAACGACTTTGCCTGTGATGTCGGAAACAGTGATTTTGACATCGCCTGTTGGCGCAGCGCCCAGATAATAATTGATCGCAGTGCCTGGTTGCGGGTTGTCGCCTTTGAATGCTTTTTGCCCACCGGCGTAACGGCTCAGCACGATGTCGTTTTGCCAGATGACTCCGGGACGAACATCAAACAGATGCGTGCCAGCAGCAAGCACCTTGTCATTCATCTGCTGCAAAGCCGAAATGTCATCGCAAATCCAGATGCCGCGTCCGTGCGTTCCCGCAATCAAATCGTTATCGCGCGGATGGATCAGCAAATCATCCACACGAACCGTCGGCAAGCCGGTCATGAACTTTTTCCATTCGCCGCCGCCATTCAGCGAAACGAACAAGCCATATTCGGTGCCTGCGAAAAGCAGGTTTTTGTTCTTCAGGTCTTCTTTGACGACGTTGACGTTTCCAGTCGGCAGATTACCCGCAACTGAATTCCACGTCGCGCCGAAGTCTTTGGTGACATAAATGTAAGGCTTGTGATCGTTGCTGCGATGACCATCAACAGCAACATAACAAGTTCCGGCGTCAAAGTGAGAAGGCTCGACACGGGAAATCAGGTGATTGTTCGACGCCAGCACGGGAATGTTCGGCGCAACGTTTGTGAAGGTTGCTCCGCCATCCTTGCTGACCTGCACATTTCCATCATCGGTTCCCACCCAGATAATTCCAGGCTGAACGGGCGATTCTGCAATGACCGTCAGATTGCTGTAATTGGCCGTGCCATCGTTTTTCGATGCCATCGGATCAGTGCCTTTGACACCCATGATCGAAAGCTGTGTGCGATTGATCTGCTTGGTCAAATCTGCTGAAGCCGTCCAGGTTTCGCCGCGATTGAGCGATTTGAAGAATTTGTTGGCTCCAGCGTAAATGATGCTCGGATTATGCGGCGACAACGCCATCGGCGTGTTCCAGTTAAAGCGATACTGCTCTCCAACTGGCGGCGCAGGAACGATGTTGGCTTGAGCCTGATTCCCAAATCCAAACGCCTGCGCCATTTGTGCCATTTGCGCTTGTTGCGCCTGTTGTTCCTGCTGCGCTTGTGTCGGCTGTTGGCCTGCTTGTCCGGCTGGCGGCGCTTGACCACCTTGGCCACCTTGACCTCCACCACCACGTCCGCCCGGACGTTGAGCAGCGCGTGGACGAATCGAAGTGCTGCGACCGGTTTTCAAATCATACCGCTGCATCGCGCCTTGCTGCGATTCGGAATAAACAATGTTGTGATCAGTTGGATCGTTCAGCGTGTAAAACCCATCGCCTCCGCCAATACGAAACCAGTCGGCATTGATGATGCCGGCTCCGCCACCGCCTCCGCCGCCGAAACCGCCGCCGCCGCTGCGGGTCTGGCTTGGTCCGCACCAACTGCCGTTATCTTGCAAGCCGCCGCAAACGAAATACGGTCGCCGCATATCGGCGGAAATTGCATAAAACTGTGCTGCCGCAATTGTGTTCACAAAGTCGAAAGTTTCGCCCTGATCGTAACTGACATCCAGGCCGCCATCATTTCCGACCATGACGTGTTGGCCATTTTTCGGATTGATCCAAATTGCATGGTGATCGCTGTGGGCGATTCCGGCAAGATTCTTGAAAGTCTTGCCGCCGTCCGTCGAGCGACTGAAATTCAATCCGCCGGTGTAAACGGTTTCCGGATTTGAAGGGTCAACACGAACCTGGCTGTAATACATCGGACGATTATTGTTGCTGCTGACGATGCGCCAGGTTTTGCCTTTGTCATCTGAGCGCCACAGCCCTGCTTTTTTCGGATCGGGCGGCTGGTTTGGATTATTTTGTCCGCCACCTCCTCCGCCGCCGCCAGGACCGCCAGCGACGGGCTGACCGCTGGGCGTTTCTTCAGGAACGCCTGTTCCCTGGCTCGCTCCGACTTCCACTTGGGCGTAAAGCACATTTGGATTGGAGCGCGCGACATCAATGCCGATACGTCCCAGCAATCCTTCCGGCCAGCCGTTGCCTTCCACTTTCGCCCAGCTCTTTCCAGCATCGGTCGTCTTCCATAGAGCCGATCCCAGTCCGCCGCCGTTGTATCCCCACGGCACGCGGCGGCGTTGATACGACGCGGCGTACAGCGTTTTGGGATCGTTTGGATCAATCACCAAATCGGTAAACCCTGTGTCTTCGTCAATGAATTTGATGTTGTTCCAGGTTTTGCCGCCATCGGTGGTTTTGTAAATGCCACGCTCTTTGTTCGCCCCGAACAGATGACCAAGTGCCGCCACATAAACGGTATTCGGGTCTTTCGGATCAATCACCACGCGAGCAATCGTCTGCGTTTCTTTCAATCCGACATTCGTAAAGGTTTTGCCTGCATCGGTGGACTTGTAAATGCCGTCGCCGAAGCTGGAACTTTGACGATTGTTCGGCTCG
>CAYLJQ010000607.1:0-4550 GCA_964383955.1 uncultured Heliomicrobium sp.
ACCAAAGACAATGACTCAAACCGGAACTGATACAGCTAGAGCAAAAGAACAATCCATCGAAAAATACCGCATCGCCAAAGAGCCGTATTACCTGAGTGTCAAAGACGAAGTCTCGTTGTTTGAAACTGCGTACAAGGCCAAGCTGCCCGTGATGTTGAAAGGGCCGACGGGCTGCGGCAAGACTCGTTTTGTCGAGGCAATGGCTTATAAACTTGGCCGCCCGCTGGTCACTGTCGCCTGTCACGAAGATTTGTCTGCGACTGACCTTGTTGGCCGCTTCCTGATCGAAGGCGATGAGACCGTATGGCACGACGGACCGCTGACGACAGCCGTGCGCCACGGAGCGATTTGTTACCTGGACGAAATCGTCGAAGCTCGCAAAGATACAATTGTTTTGATCCATCCCCTGACCGACGACCGCCGCATTTTGCCAGTGGAAAAACTCGGCAAGCTATTGAACGCGCCGGACGATTTTATGTTGGTCATTTCCTACAATCCCGGTTACCAAAGTGTGCTGAAAGACCTGAAACAGTCAACGCGCCAGCGCTTCCTCTCACTGGAGTTTGATTACCCCAGCGCTGACGCCGAAACGAAAATTGTCGCTCACGAAGGCGGCGTTTCCGAAACTTCGGCCCGTGATCTGGTCAAGATCGGCGAAAAGGTTCGCAATCTGAAAGGTCATGGTTTGGAGGAAGGTGTTTCGACTCGACTGTTGGTATACGCCGCGCAAATGATTGCGCGCGGCGTAGAACCTGTCACCGCCTGTGAAATCGCCATTGCCAGCCCCATTACTGACGATCCCGAATTGCAACGGAGCATTCGGGAGATCGTAACCACCGTAATCTGAAGTCTGAAATATGAATGATGAAGGCTGAATTTCCGCTTTCATCATTCATACTTCAGCCTTCATCATTCATACAATGTCTGACGAAAAAAGAAGTTTTACAGGATCATTGCTGAGAGGGTTGACGCGCAATACCGTCGAAGCTTTGGCAATGAAAATGGGGTTGAAGCCGAGCGACCGTGGCTGGGTGGCTGTGGACATTGGCGCGTCGCTGGTCAGCAGTTCGCCCAAAGTGGCGATGGATTTTTTCAAGGCCGTTCAGGAAGTTTCGACCTTGCTTGATAACGGCGACTTGCGAGCCTGGGCCGAACTGGGCAAGCGTGTGGCAACCAACAACCATGACGAAGCCAGTGAGTTTTATCGTGCTTCGATGGAAATCTTGCAGGCTGTGCCGGAAGGCTTGCGTTCGCTTCTGATCTCTCTTTGCTCCAAGCAGATTGTTCTGTCGCCTGCTTCCGCGCTGACAACCTTCCGAAACGCGCCGCGCACCGTGGCGCAACTAGGCGACCCGCACTCAGCAACGCGATTATTCAATATTGCCGTCGAAGTCGCGCATCGTTCAGTCAAACACAGCACAGAAGTTCTTACTGCGGCTCCACAAGCGCTGGCCGCACTGCACAATGTGGAATCTGATTCCGCGTCTACGGTGGATGCAGTGTTAAATCTGGCGGAAAGTTTTGCTCAGCGAACCGGAGCAACTGCCGCGGAGTTTTTGTCCGCAGTTGGCGAAGGCCTGGGCTTTATTCACCGCGGCCAGGAAATTATCGAACTCTGCAACCAAACCTCGGTCTTTCTGGAGCGCGGCGGAGCAACGGCATTGCAATACTTCCGTTCGGCGCGATCTGTGATTGAAGTTGGCGGAGCCCCGAGTTTCGACAAATGGAGCCGCGTCACGCGAAAAGTCGCCGACGAAGGCAATGCAATTGTGTATGACTTTTTGAAGTTGACGCCGAAGGTGTTGGCGACATTGTCGGTTACGCAGCGTCGCCGAGCGCCAGAACGCGTTAACGCTGTGCTGGACATTGTCGAAGAATTGGCTTCGCGCAATGTGTACGTCGCGCTGGAATGTTTCAAAAGCTCGCCGCGCGCATTGGCTTCGGCTTCGCTGGATCAGTTTCAGGCTTGGGCGCGCGATGGCGCGGAGCTTTATCGAAATGACCGCCGCAAGGCGCAGGCCTATTACGCCCTTGAATCGAAATCCAGCCAGGAGCAATTGCGAGGCTCGCACGACGGTGTGGCGCTGGAATCTGTTTCGCATCTGTTGCGGCTGTACGTCGAAGGGTTGACCGGTCGCGAAATGATCATTGCGCCGCTGGGTTCAATCCCGGAAGAATCGCGCATCAACGACGGCCACACGATTCAACTGCCTTCCGTCATTGCCGAGTTCAACTCGCCCGACGAAGATTTCAAGCTGTACAAGGTGCTGGCTGCGCATGCTTCCGGCCAGGCAGAATTCGGCACACGGGAAGCTGGCCAGCCCGATGTTCGCACTGCACTGAAAGAAATTGATCGCTTTTTCACCGACAAAGAAAAGCAGGAACTTGGCGCAATGCGCGACCTGGAAATGAGCGACAAGGAATATGCGCAATATTCCAACTCCGAACATTTGGGGATGCGCCGCCGACCGCCCTTGGAGCCGATCCAGATCGAAGGTGCAGATTACAAAACCGTGCTGGGGCGGTTTCCGAATTCGACGTTGGCAACCCGGATATTTACGACGCTGGAAAACGGAAGAATTGATTGGCGATTACGCGCGGCTTACAAAGGCATTCGCCGCGACCTGGATTTTGTTCGCTCGCGGCTGATCGAACGCCGCCCACCGATCAACGAACTGACGGTTGAACAAGCTGTATACGAAATGCTGTTTCAGATTACGCTCTGCGGTGGCGTGATAGATGACAAAGCGCGAATCGATTACATGGGTGTCATCAGCGAATTTGAAAGCATCATTTCAAATTATGTTCGTCGCGACGAAGCCAGTGTCGCCGATACCTTGATGGCGACATTCATGGTTTATGAACTGCTGGAAGGTCGCCGAAATGACAATCAGTCGGAAAACGAAAACGACCAGGACGAAAAGGAAAACGAGGATGACAAGGACGATTCCAGCGAAAGCAAAGGCGAAGACCAGCAGCAGCAAACCCAGCAGCTAAATCGTCGCCCGGAACTATTCAATCAATGGGCGCAAACCAACGAAGAGGTTTCACCGACTGATTCCGACCTGCTGAACGAGTTGATGAGCGCTGAAACCAGCGAGCAGGAATTGCAGGAAGGCGACGAAGTTTTCTTTTACGATGAATGGGATCGGGAGCTTGGCGACCACCGGGCCAAATGGTGCCGCGTCATCCAGCGCGAAAATCGCAAAGGCCAACGCGATTTCGTCGAACAGGTTCGCGCGCGTTATTCCGGGGTGATTTCGTCAATTCGCCATCAATTCCAGATGCTGAAACCGGAATCGCTGCGCAAGATCAAAGGCGAACTGGATGGGGAAGATTTCGACTTGCAAGCCGTAATCGAGCATCACGTTGATCGCAAGACGACGGGCCGCGCATCTGAACGTTTATACATTCGCCGCATCCGTCGCGAACGCGATGTAGCCGTTTCATTTCTGTTGGATATGTCGTCTTCGACGGCGCGTACCATCACGCGGCATCCGAATCAACCGTACACCAGGCCGGGTCAAAAGATCATAGACATTGAAAAACAAGGTTTGGTTTTGATGAGCGAAGCCTTGGAAGCCGTCGGCGATGCTTATTCGATTTCCGGCTTCACCAGCGAAGGCCGCCGCAACGTCAAATACTTCGTCATCAAACGCTTTGGCGAAAAGTATTCGCCGGATGTCGAACGCCGCATTGGCGGCATTACCTACCACAACAACACGCGCCTGGGCGCAGCCATTCGCCATGCCGTCGCGAGCCTGGAAAAACAGGACGCACGGACGAAACTGCTGATTATCCTCAGCGATGGACGCCCGTACGACCACGATTACGGCGATTCGCGCTATGCCCGCGAAGACACCAAAATGGCTCTGCGTCATTCCAAAATTTCCGGCATTACGCCTTTCTGCATCACCATTGACCGTGAATCCGAAGCCGAACTGAAAGACCTGTACGGCGAAGTTGGCTACACGATCATTGACGACGTGATGAGTTTGCCGGAACGGTTGCCGGGAATTTACCGGCGATTGACGACGTAGTTAAACAAGGCATCGAAAATCCTCTGATCAAGCAATCTGAATTTTTCAAATACACCCGAACAGTTTTTATAGTGTATTCGCGGCGTGCATTCGCATTCCTTTTCAACCAGCCATAAAAATATTCCTTTCAATTTCAAGGCTTTAGGATAAGCAGAATTTGTGGCCTAAGCCTTGCAGTCTAGCTAGCCGTCTTCGCTGTGGTTGAAGAAAACAATCCAGCGGAAGGGGCGCAGGCTGGCGGCGAGAGTCTGCGCTCCGCTTACAAACCAACAACAAAAGCGGGTTATTCCGCAAGTCGAGGAGGCGCTATGCTTTGGACTATCTTCGTAATTCTGCTGATTATGTGGCTGTTAGGCATGGTCAGTTCCTACACGCTGGGCGGATTTATACACATTTTGTTGCTCATCGCGTTGGTCATTTTGCTGATCCGGGTCATTTCTGGCCGCCGTGTTGCACTGTAACCAAGGCCGGATGAATTGAGATCGGCTTTTTCCGTTAAACCATTGGGAG
>CAYLJQ010000608.1:0-4546 GCA_964383955.1 uncultured Heliomicrobium sp.
CAGGCAGGAGCGGATGTACGACGAGGAAGGTACGCGATGGGTTGGTAAAGCGATTCTGCTGCTGAAATGCGCAAAAGGCGTCGAACCAATCAAGAGGTTCGACGCCTTTTGCGTTTGAGGCTACGGCTCCGTCGTAAATTGTTGCGACAAGCAAACGCCGTAACGCGACAGTGACAAAGCGCCCAGTCCCGGATTTCCGGTTTGAACATTGTTGTCCTGGTTCTGCCGAATCAGGTGAACTTCCAGAAAGTAAGCTCGGACGTTTTGGTTGTTGGGGACGAATTCGAACTTGGTGAATTGGCCGCAATTGCCAATCGAACGCGTTTGGTAATCACCCGAAGTCGGATACAGATCGCTGTCGAAAACGATTCGCGTGTTCAGCGCCGGGTTCATCGGATTTGCGCCGAATTCGTATTCGCGCAGGTAAACCACCACGCGCGCATCGTCGCCGTCATCGCGGTAATTGACGGCCAGGGCAGGCCAAGACACTGGCCCGGCTTGCGCGAACAATCCGTCAACGGCTGTTACGTTGTAACGTATGATGGCCCGGCTAAGCGTAGGCGCTGAATTGCTGAACGTCGCAAACGGTCCCGCAAAAGCAATTTCGCCTGCGTCTGTCTCATCCACGGCTCCGGTGGAAGCGACCGAAGTCCAAATCTTGTATCCATCCTGGCCCATCGCCGCGCCAGCCATAAGCGTGGTCATCAGCAGTGAACAACACAGCAGACGGCCGCCAAACGTGAATCCTGTCATTCGATTTTTCATCTTGATTCTCCTTCTTCAGTTAAGTTTCTGTTTCTGACAATTCGGTTTGTTAGGTGCTTATTGACGGTGCTTGGTCAGCGATTCGCGTTGGGCTTTCATTCGCTTCATCGTTTCAGGATTGCGCGCCCATTCGATGCTTTTCTCTTCCGGCTGTCCGAACGCTGCCGGGCGCAGATAAAAACCACGCTCTTTTTCGGATTTCAGTTCTTCGGCTGGTTTGCGGTTGGCTTTTGAAGCGGCATCCTGGCGCAGTCCAGTTACTTGCCACGAAACTTCGACATTGGGTTTGTCGGTTTTGATCGTGAAGCTGTTGCCTTCGATTTTGCGCCCGATGATGGCTTGCGCAAATTGGCCAACGACCGTCAGTTGATAGCGAAAATCTCCGCTGATCGCGGGGAAGTATTCCGGCAAAGTGACCACAGCTTCGCCATTTGCATCGGTGGTGATATTGCCGGTTTGGACATTCATCATTTCCGGCGATTCGATGAACGATTGGTTTAGATACTTGTTGGCCGGGTCCAACGGATGATCCGCTCTGGCGGCGAAGTTGTTGTTGATCTGAAGATTGCCGTCAACAACAACGTCGCCGTCGAAGTATCCGGCCCAGGCCGCACCGCTGGCGCCGTAAATGGACGCGCCCAGAAAACTGCCGTAACCCGCCACGCCGTGTCCGGCGTCAGCAACACCGACTACACCCCAACCACTGGCAAGGCCATATACACCGATGGATGTTTGGTTCGTTCCGCCTTGCGCTTCGCCCAGAACACCGACGCCATCCGCTTGAGTATTGATGCCATAAACACCAGCATGTTCGCCGCTCAGCGACCTTCCATAAACACCATGATTCGCCAGGCTGTTGCCGAAAACGCCGCGCCCGGTGTAAGCGTAGCCATACACTCCTGTGCCGCTGCTGGTTTCGCCGCGCACGCCAGTTCCGTTTACGCTGTCGCCAAAAACTCCACGCCCATCCGTGCTTTCACCAAAGACGCCAACGGCACTGGAGCCGTTGTTGGCTCGGCCCCAAATGCCTTTGCCGTTGTTCGCGGCACTTGTGCCGAACACTCCGGCAAAGCTGGCGCTGCCGGTCGTGCCGTAAACGCCGTATTGGTTGGTGCTGACGCCGGACAAACCAAATCCGTTGACGCTGGAACCTTCGACGCCCGCGCTGCTGGCGCTGAAGCCATAAACGCCCTGGGCGCTGATGCTCTGCCCCCAAACTCCGGCAGCAGAATCGCTGCGTCCGTAAATGCCTCTGACGTTGGTGTGGACAGCCGTCAGCCTGGCCAAATTCAGGTTGGTGTTGATCTGAATGTTGCCGCCGGATTCGGTCATCACCGAATCGTCAATCGTGTGCGCGGCGGTAAATTTGGCGATGCGATTTGCAGTGCCGTCGCCGTTGATTGGACCAACCGCATTGATCACGCCGCCGATGTCTTTCAGTTGTTGTGTGTTGCCAGAAGCTTCCGTTGCGCGAGCCTGCGCGGACGAGCGGGTTTCCAGCAATCTGGCTCCGCCCACGGTTGCATCCGGCGAACCGACGACAGTCAATTCCGACCCCGAACCCACACCGGTTGAATTGTTGCTGGTTACCCAAATGCGGTCGCTGCTGCTGGCACGATTGACGATCACGTGACCGCGCTGAACGGAAAGTTGTTGATTGTTTTCATCCCAGAATCTCAGCGAATAAACATACAGCCCATCGGCCAGCGGTTTTTCCTGCTGATCGGCCAATGCCCATTCCACCGTTGGCTGGCTGACGACGCCGCTGGAAAAGATCAAATCTCCGGGCTGGCTGAACACCTCTAACTGCCACGAACGCGCCGCGCCTTGCAGATCAAAACGAACGGCTTTTTGTTCAATGATCAAGTTGGCTTTGGGCGCTGGCTGCTGAACTGAGGCTGGTTGCGCGAACGCGCCGATGGAAAGCAACAGCGCAAACAGTGCGCTGAGGGTGAAACGCGAGACCAAATTTTGACGACGAAATGTGTTTTCATGATTGGCTCCTCTCTTTCGGTTGCAGTTGCTGTCAGTTGAAATTCGTTTCCTTGCGACAACGACAACTTACTTCGTTTGAAAAGCGCAGACAGCGAATCCATTCACAGTGGCTGTGTGAGATAGCTCACAGCAAAAATCGAATCCCCAAAAACCGAAAGGCCGGATATGACTCCGGCCTTTTTAAATTTGCGATTGAATTACCTGCTGGTTGCCCCGCGTCGTAAAGCCTGCTTACACCTCGACCTGATACCAGAGCACAACCTGGCCGAAGTGGATCTTGCCCTCCAGAATAATGAACTCGACCGGCACATTGTTGGGAACGCTGGCGCCTTCGGGGAACGGTGTTGACCCGTTGAATGGGTCCCAAAGCCCGGCTGTGGGAGCAGCATTCAGATTCCAATTCAGAATTTCACGCGAGTTGATTCTGACCTTGAAGCGCGAGTTTTCAAAAACAAAGGCGTGAAACGCCAGAATTGGTTTTCGGATTCCATTTTCGACTTTGAAGTCTGTCGGCAGAAGAAACGTCAATTCCTTTTTATTGACATTGGTTGAGGCATCGAGTGTGAATCCGCCATCAAAAAGCACTTGGTAATCTGCAACTGTCTTTGCCATGTCTTCTCCTTGTTTGCGCCGCAACTGTTGGTAAAAGTCAGGCGTTGTCCGCGCGGCCTTGCTCAACGCCCAATGTATCCACGCCGCAAACGGCGTAAATGGTTGTTGCTTCTGACACGGATAACTTACTGGGAATGGTGCGGGGGAACAGCGAAGTCGTTCACTACGGCGGTGTGAAGTGGTTAACAGCCGCAGCGATTAGCAAGGAATTGGCGGTTGTGGATTATCCAGTGGTGGTCGCGGCTGGCCGAAAGATAGCCGCGCTCTTTGTACGAAACGATAATCTTATTGACGCTTTCTCGGGTTGCGCCGATCAAATTGGCCAGGTCGCTTTGTGTCAATCGAACCGGAATGGCAATGCCTCCGCCGATTTCCGGCTGTCCGTATTTGTCCGCAAAGCCGATCAATTGCCGGGCAACACGGCATTCGATGTCTGCCGTCGCCAGCGATTGAATCTGCTCATTCGCCTGACGCAGCCGCGCCGACAGCAGACAGGACAAGTTGTGACCGAGCATCGGCGTCATCATCAAAAATTTCCGAAAGGTCGCGCGATCCAGCCAGAGCAACTCCGATTCTTCCAAAGTGGTGACGCTGGCTGAACGAGTTTGACGATCCAGCGCGCTCATTTCGCCAAAGCATTCGCCCGGACCAAGAATCGAGATGATGACATCGGAACCGCCGGCCTGTTCAATGTGAACTTTGACCGTGCCGCTTATGATGAAATAGACGGCTTCGCCGGATTGGTCGGCGGTCATCAGCATCGCATTCGCCGGAAAAACCTTGCCGTTCAAATGCGACCTGACCGGTTGCCAGTCGGCTTCGGTTAGTCCGTGAAAAAGCGCGCATTGGGCGAGTTTCGCAAACCTGTCTGCAAACCAGCTTGCCTGGGTCGTGCGCATCGTTGTCTCCACAAGTTGATTGAATTCTCGTTTTAGCGTCATGGCGCGAAATAACCTGACAGATCAATCACCAGATCGGTTGTCCTGGAAGAAAAGCGGTTGAATGCCCCGTCCACTCCCAAACCGACGGTGAAATGGCGGTTGAAAACCTGACCCATCACGAAGTTCGACGTGGCCACCGCTGGCTGCTGAGCATTGCTCGGCCAGAAGGTCAGATAGCCGTTGGCGCTAATGTTGACCACTGTCGCATTGCCCACCACAGCCAGCGCAGCCGC
>CAYLJQ010000609.1:0-4531 GCA_964383955.1 uncultured Heliomicrobium sp.
ATCGCTTCCTGTCGCAAGCGGGCATGTTCCATCAATCGTTCTGCCGGGATTCGGTAAATTTCCGCTGGCAACTCCGCTAAAGAACGGTCCAGGTCGCCGGGCTTAAATTTATGGCGTTGGCGGTGAATGATCCACCATTCCAGTTCCAGTTTGGCGGCTTTTTCAACATCGAAATCCACATCCGCGCCGTCGTGAATGGCCTGATAAAACTTGACCAGATTCGGCAAAGCCTTTTCGTAATCTTCGCGCTTCTTTCCTTCCTTGAACACAAACGCGGCTTTGGCGGCCTGATAGGCGACGGCATTTGATGTGGCCAACGGCATTCCGTATTGCGACCGCATTAGTTCAGCCAGTTGATTAAATAGCTTTACCCGCTGTTTGGCGTAATACGAACGCCACATATCGGTTTCCAGCCGGGCGATTTCATTCGGATCGAAATCGCGCAAGCTGTGCTTCCGCGGACCATACAGATCAAACCCCAGCCAGCCCAAACCAATAAGCAGAATCGCCAAAATCACCCAGCGCAGCCGTCGCGGTTTGCGAGAAGTTAACCGAGAAACATTTCTCATGGTTCGTCTCCTGATTGAATGGAATTGAGTTCGCCGAATGATACGTCAGAAGCGGGAAAAGTGGATTTGCTGAGTATGGCCGAAGCGGGACTGAGGGAAAGAGAGATTGAGAGAACTAGGATGTGAGCGGCTTGCTTCACTCTCTGTCCTTCCGTCTCTCCATCCATCAACCTTTCCGTCACTTCCGGGCCAGAACGACCGGAGCCTGCTCCATGCCGATGACGCGCGCGAAGAAGTTGCGGACAGCGGAATATTGGTCAACCGGGATCGTTGCCGCTTTCAGAATCAGGGAGCGTTTGAAAATCAGGTGTCCATCCTTGACTTCAAACGTTGCCGCGTAATTGCCGAATGGCAGATTTATTTCCGCCCCTTCGGGAATTTCGTCCACCACGAAATTGTCCGGCAGCTTGATCTTCACAATTTCGTTGTAGGCTTCGGCGCTGAGCACAACCGGATGCGTGCGTTTGGCTTCGGTCAGAAATTCCGACGAGCGGCGCGAAACGATTGCGGGCTTGAACATCAACAAATTGCCTCGCATGGACTTGGCGTAAGCAGGCGAATTGAATTCAACATCCAGCGCGAATTGTCCGTTGTGAGAACCATCCACGGGTTCAATTTTCGACAACTTGGCGGCGGGAACCGTTGCTGTAATCCAATGTTCAATCGCTGTGTTGTATTGTGGCCGGGCAGCGCGTTTGAACAACCGGCGCTCTTCGACCGCGGACTGGCCAAACGACCGTTCGCGCACCGTCGCCGTCAACGAACCGTCTGCTGCCAATGAAGCTTCCACAGTTCGTTCCATGCGATTGGCTTCGGGAGAGGTCGAAGGCATTTTGACCAAATCTCCCATTTCTCCAGCAGCAATCAGCGCGTAACTTCCCTGTTCGTGATCGGGCAAATCGCCAACCGGCGTGTCGTCATCCGTCGGATCAAAAATCATCAACCGGCCAAGCTGCGGATGCCGAATCACGGTCGGCACATCGGTCGCGTCGCTGACTTTGACGGCGATGATGCAATGATTGAATTGTTTTGGTGACGGCCATTCCGGCTGCACTCGATTCGGGTCGCCGGAATAAATCACCACCGGATACGATTCAATGCCCAGCGCTTTCAGCAGCGCGCGCATCAGCGTTGCCTTGTCTTTGCAATCTCCATAATTTTTGGCAAAAACATCCATTGCCGAATGGGGGCGATAGCCGCCGCCTTTGCCAATATCCATTTGAATCGAAATGTAATTTACCGATTGAGCGTAACGGCCAACGGCTTGAATGCGCTCGAATTCGGTTTTGGCGGTGGCCGTCAGTTCGCGCGCCTTGGCCGCCATCGGTTCATTGAATGCGGCTTGAGGGTCGTTCAATTCGCTGGCGTAACGCGAAACTTCTTTCCAATTGGCGAAGCTGCGAATCATCGTCGCTTTGCCTTGGGGCGCAAAAATGGTGACAGCGATGTTGGCGACAAGCTTGGAAATTCTGGGGCTGGAAGGTTCAACTTCAACCGGCGGCAGATTGCGTAGCTCCCAGGAAAAACTGTTGCCGTTGACTGTCGGTTCAACCTTGGCGTGATTGAACGTGATTGCTTCGGCACGCCATCCTGGCGGCAAAGCCACCGTCATTCTGGACATCACCACGGGATTCAGAGTTTGAAAATACCAGACGAATTGCGAAAACACTTCGCGCTCTTCGGTAATGATTTCATATCCAAAAACGCATCCGGCATCGGCTTCGCCAGAGGCGGAAATTACTTTTTGACGCGCATCGTTGTAAACGTCGTTTTCGGCCAGCGCCATGTCTACGGCTTCTTTCTTGCCGTAGCTTTTGACTTCGCCGCCCGGGCGAATCAACCAGGCACGCATCTCTCTGATTTTGCCGGAGCCTGTGTTGTAACTCTCGCTGGCGCTGGCCAAACCGCGGCCTTCCCGCGAAACAATTTTCACCGCCCACAACGTGGTGGTAATGATCTTGCCGTCTTCTTCGACCTTTTTGATGGATTCGTCGTGCAGCACAACGCCGCGAACTTCTTTGCCATACGTTGGCAAATTAGTCGTCGCCGCCTGCTTCAACCACGCAGGCGGCTCGTCCGCAAAGGCGACGGCACACATCAACAATAACAAGTTCAAAGTGACGATCAGGTTGGCAAACCACTTCTTGGTCATGCGTTTACCTCCTTATTGTTTGGCCGCAGCCGTGCCTTGTTTCAGCGTGATGGCGTGGTTATCGGCATGATGTATTGCATCAAAGGCGCCTTTGACTGCAGAGTAATTCGTTTTTGACAGCATCAATGCCGAAAATCGAAGTTTCCGTTTATACACCAACATTTTCTGATCTTTTGTCAGGCCAATTGAGGTGTCGTAACTGCCCGCCGCACCGAAATTATGCGAGCCAGGCGCTTCAGGATTTTCCAGAGTAAATCCTTCAGGCAGCGTGATTTCTACATGATCATCTTCCATCCAGGGAAAGTGGAAATAGATGTCGTGCAGGCGCGAACTGGACGGAAACAACTGGGAGATGCCTTTCTGGAAAAACGCCGGTTGCAGAAACAATCGCTTGCCTGTGCGTTCCGCATATCCTGGAACTTTGATTTTGTAGTTGTAGACGAAAGGTTTCAGCGGGTCGTTAGCGCTTTCAATCTTGATGTCTGACAGTTCGGCCCCGATTCGGCTTTTGACGGAATCGCTGAGTTTCTTTTCGCGTTGCTCCGGTGTTTCTTCGTCGTTATCTTCTTTCATCTCGACGGCGAAATGGCCGGTGTACTCGACTCGGACTTCTCCCTCCAGCGTTCCATCTTCCGTCAGCCGAAACTTGGCGATGCGGTATTTCATGGATTTTTCGGCGGGTGAAAGAGGTGTTTCGACGAACTGCGGCTCTTTTGGGTCTGTGACCAGCGCGCTGATGCCTTCTTCCTGCCAGCGCAGCATGCCGAACGGAATGTAGCTGCTGCCCGGATCGAAAAAGCGCCACTTGTCGCCCATTTTCACGGCTATGTTGTACGCACCCAGGAAGTATGTATCCTGGAAATTCATATCGAAGAACTTGCGGCTGCGGTCGCCGATCATCACATAACGAGTGTCAAATCCCGACGCTGTCGCCAGGGCTGCGAACAAAAAGTTGATGTCCAAACCGTTGCCGTAACCGCGTTTTAGAGTATCGGCGGGCGATTTGTTTTCCTTGAGTTTTTCGACTTGCTCCGGAGTCAGTCCCGAAGCATCGTCGTTTACATTTTTGATTTTCGTGCGGCAATAGTTGAACAGCCGTTCCAGTTTTTGCTCGGGTGCTGTGGCGTCACCAGCGGCCTCGCTCGCTACGCGACGAATGTCGTCGTTGACCTTCATTTCGCCTTTGCGCAGCTCATGCGTCCGTTTGCCCTCTTCCTTCCAAAATTCCATCGGGATTTTTTTCCCGTCCGGCGCGTAATACACCAGCATCCAGGCTTTGACCTGATCTTCCGGCGGCATGTATGGCTCTTCGCGAAAAGCCGGAATGTTGGTCAACTCTATACGGTAGTAACCGTCTTTATCTTTCACGAAGGGCGGCGGATTACTTTGGAATGTAATCGTTTTCATTGGCACAGTGACATACGGATTCGGCTTCAGATAATAACGAACCACTTGCGCCGGTATATCGCGCTGCAATTCCATTTTGACGTAATTCGTGACGTAACCGTAAACCTCGCGCCAGCGGTATTCGACAATTGCCCCCGGTTCAATGCCAGGCAGAGCAAACGACTTGGCTTTCAGTTTGAATCTGCCGGATTTGATCAGCTCGCGGTCAAAAATGGCGTCTTTTTTCAGCTCCACGATACTGCCATCAGATTTGATGGTTCGCGCGGCGATGTCTTTGACCGAAACCCCGTTCAGGTAGGGAATATCAATTTTGCTGTGCGATTCTTTGCCGCGTTCGGAAAAGATTTTGATGCGTACGAAATGAATGAAGTCCGTGCCCGAATCTGAAGCTGTATTCACATAG
>CAYLJQ010000610.1:0-4517 GCA_964383955.1 uncultured Heliomicrobium sp.
CAGTTGTACCTGAAAAAGTTCCACCCCAAAAATCCATTTTTCAAATTGGCGGGGCACCGTGCTATCCCCGGAGTTGTTTTATTCAGCCATGAACTTTTGCCACCTGGAGAATTTGAAAAGACCGATTTTCATAAATATATGCGGATCATCGGGCTGTATCACGCCATTCACCTGACAGTTTTACGTGAAGACAACATTCTCAGTGGTCTGGCTCTGGCGCGCCCCAAAAAGGCCGGGGCTTACACGGAAACGGAAGCTCGCCCATTGCAGCTACTTTTCCCACATTTGCAACGCGCATTTCGAATTGGGCGCATGTTGGTGCAACTGCAACTGGAACGTAAGCTGTTGCACCAAACCCTGAACCGGTTGCCGCAAGGAACCGTTGTCGTCAATTCTTTCGGACATTCGATTTACTTTAATCAAAAAGCGCAGCAGATTTTTGACAGTCGCGATGGTTTATCGCTCGACCAGACAGGACGCTTATGTACCATGCGCCCGTCAGAAGAAAACGAACTGCGTCGCATTATCAACGCCACCAGCCAGCGCAATCCCAAGCTTGCAATTGATTGCGGCGGAGTCATGCAACTCGACCGTCCGTCGGGTAAAAGGCCATTATCATTGTTGATCGCTCCCTTAAATCTGGAAGTCTCCTATCTCAATTTTCAACAACCGGCGGCATTAATTTTCATCACGGATCCGGAACAACCAATGGAACTGGTTGAAGACACCTTGCAACGCCTGTACGAACTCACCTCCGCCGAAGCTCACCTTGCCACGATCCTTGTCCAAGGGAAAAATGCAATTGAAGCCGCTGTTGAATTAGGCGTCAGCCAAAACACCGTGCGCACTCATCTCAAACATATCTTTGAGAAAACCGGTGTGAAATCGCAAAGCGAACTGGTGCAACTGCTGCTCAACAGCCCAGCCTCGTTGAAATCGTTCGAAAATCCCTGATTTTCTCACCTATTTGGGTGACGCCTGAAAACCCTAAGTTCGTTACATTAGCTTTGCCAATAGTTACTACGGAGGAAATGCGTACGCGTCCACCGGAAGTAGGTAGCGTCAGATTTAACATTAAGTAGCCATGCGAAAGCTCAAGGCAAAGGATGCTAATGTACAGCGTAAGCCAGTGCGTTTGAATTCTTCCTGGGAAACTTTTGCCTAACTACTTAGCCAATGCCGCTTAAACATGGAAAGCAGCAACAATAGCTATCCATTTAAGCTGCATGCACCCACATACAGGAGTTTTTACATGCCACTGAGAAAAACAAGGAATCGAATTTTCTTGCTCGTCTGCTTTACACTAAGCCTAAACTTGCCATTGCAGGCACAAGGGCAATATGTGACCACTAAATGGGAAGAAAGAAAAAAACTTGAGCGCGGGTGGTTATACGTTGGATATGGTGAACAAATCAGGGCCTCTGATTATCTGGAATGCACCGGTTCTGTCCTTGCCAGCATTGTCGCAGGCAATCCCAGTCCTGCAGCCGCATGGCTCAAAAATTTTATCACGAGACAGATCACGACTTTGATTGATTCGGCAAGACGCGAAGGAATAGAAGTATCCAGAACGATTATCGCCCAGGCAATCAGAGGGCAAGGGCAAAAGTTTCAGATCCAACAGTTGAACAAAATCATCGAGGTGGACATCGGGTTAGCCACTTACAAAAACAAACAAGTTATCGCCGGAATTGACTTCAAGCAGCCCAATGAATATCAAATCTATTTCCGTTACCGTTTCAATGTCGGCGTAACTGTTTCAAACGGAAATCCGACGTACGAAGTTTTAATCACTACTGGCGATATGGAAAAAGCTGGATCAAATGCTCGCGTATACATCGCCCTTATTGGAGATAGGGGGCAAACTGATAACCTCTGGATTGACCCCCCTGGCAACAGTTGGGAACAGGGACAAACCGATGTGCAAAGATTGGATAACATCGACATTGGAGAGTTAAGGAAAATTCGTATCGGTCACGACAACCGTAACCAAGACCCTGGATGGAATGTCAAAACCATCATTGTACGCAATCTAAGAACGGGCAAAACCTGGGAATTTCCCTGTAACTGCTGGTTGGCCGATTCACACAATACCCATTCTACCTTTACAGCTTCAGGTCTCACTATTAGAGGACATTCAAGGGAGGGAAATGTCACTATTCGCTAAACACGACCACTAATGACTACCAAGCAGTGATTTTCCGTGCGGACGCTGTTCGGCGTCCGCACAGTTTTGTCTGCCAACAAACTCACATTGCCCCCTGCCTTCAGCAAGATTTTGTGTTTTCCCAAAGACTACTTTCAACCTCACCAAAGCGCAGTGTGCAGTTTTTGACCCGCCATGATAGATTGCCAGTTGTGGCTTGAAGATCAACTTTCTACAACAACAATGCAGCATTTCGCTATTAAGCAAAACAACTCCGACCTAACACGGAAATCTATCGTGTATGCAAACTGAATCCGCCAAAAAATTCCTGATCATTACCTCTGAAACCGGAGGCGGTCACACCAGCGCGGCGGCTGCCATCGCGGATGGATTGAAACGATTCGGTGCAGCCGATTGTCTGGTCAATATCGCTCGTGCGATTGAAGAATCGCATTATCTGGCTCAAAAATGCGCGGAGTTTTATAACTACCTGCTCCGCCATCATCAGCATCTGATGAAGTATTACTACTGGGCGATTGAGCGGTTCCGTCCAAACGAATCCAACCTGTTTTATCGAATGACTTCGCGATATGTGCGGCATCTGTTTGAAAAGTTTTGCCCGCAGGTGGTCGTGTCTGTCCATCCGATGACACAGCATTTTTTCGGCAGGATGTTGCGCGAACTCGGATTACAGGACCGCGTGCCACTGGTAACGGTTGTCACGGATCCTTGTTACGGGTTTTGGCGCGGCTGGGCGTGCGACGAAGTCAGCTTGTACCTGGTCGCGACCGAAGAAGCCAGACAACAGTTGCTGGATTACGGCGTTTCGGCAGAGAAAATCAAAATCTGCGGCATTCCGATTCATCCAAAATTTCAGTATCAAGATGAAGATCAAAAGCTGGCGGCGCGTGCGGAGTTGGGGCTTGATCCTGAGCGCTTCACAATGTTTCTCAACGCCGGATGGGTTGGCGGTGGAAATATCCCGCGCATCTTCCAACAGATGGTTGACAGCGGCGACCAACTAAAAAACTCTCAAGCAATTTTCCTGGCTGGCCGGAACGATAAGTTGCGCGAACAAGTAGAGGAAATGGCCAAACGCGCGACCTTCCCAACCAAGGTCATCGGTTATACCAGTGCAATGGAAAAGCTGATGGGAGCGGCGGACGTCATGGTGTCAAAACTGGGCGGATTGACAACCTTTGAGGCGCTGGCTTCTCGGTTGCCGATTATTGCTGACACGACTACGCCGCCGATGCCCCAGGAATCGCAAACTGCCAGCTTGCTGTCACGCTACAACGCTGGCGTGTTGCTGGAACGTGCTGTTGATGTGGTTCCATTGATGCGGCAATTGATTCATGAACCCGCTCAACTGGATTCCATGCGGGCAGGAACATCCCGAATCGCCATTCCAGACGCGACAAAACGAATCGTCGGCGAGCTAATGCGCAAAATCGAAGATCGGGTTAGCGTCAACAGGCAAACCGTTGAACCTGACATCCACATCAACCCATCGGTTGTTACCTAATTCACCCCCAACCTTTTCAATTAAATTATGGGACTGTTAGAAGGAAAGAAAGCGATCATCACTGGAGGCTCGCGCGGCATTGGTCGCGCATTATGCGAAGTCTTTGCCCGCGAAGGCGCGGACATCGCATTCAATTACCATTCGCGCGACGATGCGGCACAGGAAGTTCTGGAAAAAATCCGGTCTTATGGGCGAAAAGGACTGGCTTATAAAGTTTCCATTACCGACCGCCCGGCCATCAACAAAATGGTGCGAGAGATTCATCACGAATTTGGACGATTGGACATCCTGGTCAACAACGCTGCAATCAACCGTGCCGACAACTTTGCAACCATGACCGAACAGGCCTGGCATACAGTGGTGGATACCAATGTCAATAGCCTGTTCAACGTCACCAAGCCAATCTACAAACACATGCTGCGCCAGCGGTCAGGCCACATTTTGAATATCAGCAGTATCGGCGCTTTGCGCGCAATGCCAACCGCCGTGCATTACGCGACTTCCAAAGCCGCCGTTTTGGGCTTCACCAAGTGCCTGGCGCGCGAAGCCGCGCAGTTCGGTGTCGTTGTCAACGCAATCGCGGCTGGCATCTTCGACACGGAATTGGCGGAAATGCTGCCCAGCCGCTTGCTGGAAATGCACAATTTCTGGTGCGCCAAAGGCAGAAACGGCAAGCCGGAAGAATTGGCCGAATTTGCGGCGTTCATGGTATCCGAAAGAAACAGCTATATGATTGGCGAAGTCGTGACGGTGGACGGCGGCAGCATCACGTAAAACCATCGAAAGTTACACATCGGGTAGGAGGGAGCCTCACGGCTCCCGTCCTCCCACACCACCGGACGTGCG
>CAYLJQ010000611.1:0-4506 GCA_964383955.1 uncultured Heliomicrobium sp.
GTGCGGAATAGGTTGCAGAAATTTCGTGTTCGGCAATCAGCCAATCGCCTAGCGCATCGCCTGGGGATCCATTGCGCGCCAGGAAAATTTCATACGCGCGCCATGCAATCTTGTCGCGTAATTCAGCGGCGGATAAAGGCGCTTCTGCAATTGTGGGTGTGGATTCTTCAGTCACGTTCAGCTTTTTATTCGTTCGGGTAGCCATACTTCTCCTGTAAAAATTTTGGCGAAATTCGCCTTTGTTTTGACACGCAATCGCAACAAGAATTTTGGCGACTGCGCTCCTTCTCGATGGAAGTATTCGCAAGCTTCGTGCCGTCATGCTCATACGCGCGCAGAAAGACCGTAACTGTTGTTGGATCAATAAGCTTTCGATTTTCGACGCTTGAAACTGGCGGGGAAAGTGGCTACAGGATTGTCAGATCAGCTAAGTCGGCAGACATTTCTGTCCACAGACTTGTCAGATGAAACGCAGCGGAACGAAGTTTTCAGCGACATGAAAGTTCGGTTTTTCTGTGAACGTAGGTGAGTAGGTTAGATATTGCCGCTCTCCCCACAATCGGCTGATGCGGAACAGATTGCCATGCCAAACGTCGCCAGGTTTTGGCGTGCAGCCAAATGCCGAGAAAGGAATTGCCATCGCTACGCGCCAGACCTTTTCGGCTTCGATGATTTCACTGACGGTGCGCATTCCACTTTTCCATTCCCAGTCGCTCCACATCAACGAACGATCCACCAGCAAATCGCACCATTGGCCAGTGGGCGCAACTTCAAATTCTCGATAATACTTTTCGTGCGGTTCCAGCGGGGAACGAATGAACGCTTCGCACACATCGCGATCCCACAGCGCGTGGCGCTCCTCGTTCACATCAAAAACTTCGTCAACATTGAGTTCGGTGTAACCGCACTCGAAGCCAAACAGAATCTCCGTTTCATTCCATACAACTCTGGCCGTCGTATGAAGTTCTGGCGGCGCGGCATTGCCTTGCCAGTTGCGACTGATGGTCAGCGGTTCAGCGCGTTGCCAGCAGTCCCTGCTGAAGTCGGTGGTCAGTGCTGGCGACGGGTGAAAGGTGGCGACAATTTCCAGAGCGGCCATAAATTTTCTCCTGCATAGCGAAAAGGCCGCCAGAATGTTCTGACGGCCTTTCTTTGATGGGCATAACAGGATTCGAACCTGTGACTTCTGCCGTGTGAAGACAGCACTCTACCGCTGAGTTATATGCCCGAATTGTCAAAATCCGCTTGCGCTGCTTCCTCAAGCGAGCGCGCATACTAGCAAACGGTTTCGGAAAGCGTCAACGGGGGCGCTTTTGTTTTTCAAGCCTCAGTAGCTGCCCGGAGCGCCGCTGCTGGTAACTTTCAAGCCTTTTGCTTCCTGCACGATTTTAACGCCTGCACTGGCGCCGATGCGTGTGGCGCCGGCGGCAATCATTTCTTTTGCTCCGGCCAAATCCTTGACGCCGCCCGCCGCTTTGACGCCGAGTTCCGCGCCGACGGCTTTTCGCATCAATTCAATGTCGGCGACGGTTGCGCCGCCTTTGCTGAATCCGGTCGAAGTTTTGACAAAATCAGCTCCGGCTTCTTTGGCCAACACGCTGGCGCGAACTTTTTCATCGTCCGAAAGCAGCGCGGTTTCGATAATGACTTTGACGATGGCACAGGCGTCGTGCGCGGCTTCAACGACGGCAGCGATGTCCCGTTTGACCAATTGATCGTCGCCGGATTTCAGCGCGCCGATGTTGATGACCATGTCAATTTCCGTCGCGCCGTCAAAAATCGCTCGCCGAGTTTCAAAGGCTTTGACATCCGGCGTTGTCGCGCCGAGCGGAAAACCAATCACCGTGCAGGTTTTGACCGGCGACCCGTGCAGCCGGAACGCACATTCTTTGACCCAGGTCGGATTCACGCAGACCGACGCGAAATTGAACGCCCGCGCTTCGTCACAGAGCTTTTCGATTTCGGCGCGCGTGGCTTCAGGTTTCAGCAGCGTGTGGTCAATATATTTGCCGACGTCCGCCGAAGCCGCCGCCGATTGTCCCCAGGACAGCCCAATGCGCGAAGCTCCGGCTTGCAAGGCGCAAGCAATATGATGCGGACTGCATTCGGCTCCATCCAATCCATTTCCGCCGCCTTCAGCCTGAAGCCGGGCGACGATCATATCCGTAATTTGCTCGATCAGTTTTTCGAGGTCAGCGCTCATCTTTAGATCTTGTTGTTAGAGTCAGTACCGCGACCAGTAGGGAGCGCCATTCAACGTTACCCGCTTGCTACCGCGCGCGGTACCGACCCGGCTAGCAGCAGCCTTTGCGTGGTCGCTCTTCGTCAATCGGTTGTCCGCTCAAATAACCGCGTAACACGTCTCGCACAATTTGCCAGATGCGTTGAAGCGCGTGCCGCAAACCTGATTGCGATGCTTCAGCGTGGTTTTGGTGCTGGCAAATGTGCGAATTGGTTTCCATAATTTTGCTGGGGCAGGCTACCACAAGCTGCGCAAATTCGGCTAGCGAAGCGTCAGCGGCGGAGGTTCTGGCGTAGTCAGCGGATCGAAGAATCCGTAAAACCGAGTCAGTAATGCCATATTGCCCTGAATTTTGACTTCGCCGGACTGCAACGCGCCAACCAGAGTCAATTGACGAGCAATCAATTTTTGCATCGTCGCCAGCGAGATGGACAAGGTCGCGTCCACTTTCGTTGGCGCATTTTCGTGAACTTGCGCAATGCCACGACGAACTTCCAGGGCATAGGTTTCGCCAGTGTCGGTGATGTTAAACGCAACGGTCAGATGCGCTTCGGCACTTTTTACGGGATCAAGCCGGACGGTCATGGCTTCAAAGAATTTGCTGATCGGCAATTGGCGCATGATTTCCGGTGCGGCTAAGCTGCTCATCGAACCCGCGGCGACGGCTTTATTCAGCGTGCCATCCAGTTCACGCGCCGACGTGATGTACCAGTTTCGCCAATTTGAGTTCGGCGTTTTGTAGGCCAGTTGCCGCAAGGCGTCCGCTTTCAGTTTGCGCGCTTCCTGATCGTCTTTGTTCGTGCGAATGACATGCGTCAGCAGTTCAGCCGTCCACTGATGTTCGCCTTTTTCAAAAGCGGCTTTGGCGGCTTTGACGACGGTGTCGCGTCCGCCCATCAGTTCGACATAACGTTTGGCTTGTTCGACACGTGGTGTTGGATCAAGCGTCGTCGGGTCAGCAGCAAACCAGCCAAGATAACCTTGATAAATCTGCCGCACGGAATGTTTGACCGTGCCATAAAACTCGCCCAGCCACGGATGGTTGGCCAAGTGCGGCGGCAATTGCGAAACGACTTCGGCGATTTCATCCGGTGTCAGGCCTTTGTTCATTTGCCGGACGGTTTGGTCGTGAACGTATTGAATGGCGTCGCGATAAGCGGTCAACATTTCTTCAATTTTGTCTTTGCCGGACATTGGTCGTCCGTGCGAAGGCGCGATGAATTCGGGCTGCAAGCGTCGCATCATATCAATCGTCTTGAACCATTTAACCGGATCGCGATACGCCGTGCCGCGCAGCGTGTGAATGTTCGGGAAAGTTTCGCCCTGAATGACTTCGGCGGTTTGCAGCAGCTTTTGGTCCGGCAACCAGACGATGATTTCGTCGTCGGTTTCGCTGGGCGCGTAAATCAATCGCAGCTTGACGCCCGCGATTTCGACATCCAGAGAATCTTTGAAGGTTTTTGTCGGCGCGATAAAGCTGCGCTGGCCAAAGACCATTTGCGGTCCCAATCCTTGATTGATTTTCCCTTCCGGGCCGACTTCCAGCATCACGCCGAAGGTATATGCCGAACGCAAACCCAGAATTGGCGCGATGACACTGGCATTGCTGATGACCGTATTCATCATCGTTTCGTGCGCGTAAATGGCAACCTTTCCGGCCTTCACGTCTTCTTCCGTGGTGAAAGCTTTGACGCCCATTATGTGATCTGTGTGGTTGTGCGTGTAAACGATTGCCTTGACGGGTTTGTCGGTGATCTTGCGAAATTCGGCCAGCGCGCCTTTGGCGGCGTCCACGGATTCCATCGTGTCCACAATGATGATGCCGTCAGTTCCAACAATCATCACAGTGTTGGCTCCACCGAAACCAACCGCCGAATACACGTTGTCCGTGACTTTATAAACCTGCTGCACCATCTTCCTGGAATGCTCCGTCATTCGCGGATTGACGGTTGTTGCAGGTTTGTCATCAGCCAGGTTTTTTCCCGTTTGGGCCAAGGCGGAAACTGCACCCGCGCAGAACAGAGCCAGTGTGTAGATCAATCGTGTCGGTTTCATAGAAGCTTTGTGGTGGAAAAGGAAAACTATTTTTGTGACTTGGTGGATGGCGCAGATTCGCTCAGCAATTTTTCAATCAACTGCGTCATGCGGGTTTCGTTGGCCGCATCCCAGCCGATCATGACCATTCGCACGTGGCCTTGTTTATCAATCAAAACCATCTGGGGAATGCCGCCGACAAAGTATTTCGTTTCGTTGTTGTCGCGCGC
>CAYLJQ010000612.1:0-4505 GCA_964383955.1 uncultured Heliomicrobium sp.
CATCGAACCCGGCGTCGCTCCGCCAATGTCTGCGTGGTGCGCGCGGTTGGCGACGAAGAAGAGTAGACGTGGGGATTGAGAGACGGAGGGATGGAGAGATGGAGGGATGAAGAGTGTTGCGGAAGAAAGTTCTCTTTGCCCTCCTACCTCTCCGTCTCTCAGTCCCTCTTTCCCTCTATCTCTCCGTCCTCCTGTCGCGAACACGGGCGCGACCATTGTCACGTCCGGCAAATGCGTGCCTCCGGCGTAAGGGTCGTTCAGGACAACAACGTCGCCGGGCTGCATCGGGCAAGTTTCAAGGGCGGCTTTGACCGACATCGGCATCGAACCCAGATGAACGGGCATGTGATCGCCTTGCGCAATGATGCGGCCTTGGCGGTCAAACACGGCGCACGAATAATCGCGCCGCTCTTTGATATTTGGCGAAAACGCTGTTCGGCGCAGGCTGACGCCCATCTCCTCCGCGACAGAAGTGTAAAGCGAACGGTAGATTTCGAGCTTGATTGAATCCATTGGAGTAGCCGGGAGTCGGGAGTCGGGAGTCGGGAGTTTGTAGAGCGCGCTCGGTCCACAAACTCCCGATTTCCGACTACCGATTACTTTTCAAAGCATTTTGCGCCGCCGCTTTGACGCTCGGGTCTTTGTCATTGGCGGCGGCATCTTCCAAGACGGCGCGCGCCGCTTCAGTTTCAAACTTGCCCAGCCAATAAGCGGCTTTGCGGCGAAAATCCGGAGAATTGTGCTGTTTCAGAATGCCTGCCAGTTCGTGATACCCGTTGCGCGTGTTACGTAATTCGAGTCCCGTTTCTTCGGCAATGCGGCGAAACTCCGGTTGCTGATGTTCCTGAAACAGAAATAGAAAGCCGATGGCTTTGCGCGAAAACCGCACATCGCGCAATTGGTTGACCATCAGGATTCCAAAACAGCGGACGCGCAAATCGCTTTCTTCTGTAATCTTTTTGTCGCCGGGATTGGTCAACAAATTCAATACGGCATTGTTTGAACGGTACACCTGAAACGAAGCCAGCGTTCGCACCAATGCCATTCGCATTTGCCAGTCTGCTGTATCAATCAACTCAATCAACGGATCAATTGCTTCCTGATCGCCAAGCTGCCCCAATGCTTCGATGGCGGCGACTCTGACACTGATCTCGTCGTCTTTGGTCACGGCCAGCAATGGCGCGGCCGCTCTGGAATCACAGGATTTGGCCAAGGTTCCAGCCGCCTTGATTCGTTTTTGCGGGTCTTTGTCTTTTAACGCCGCAATTGCAGTGGTTGCAGTTTCGATTGTTTGCAGCGAAGCGCACTGGTTGTAAAACGGTAAAGCACGAATTGCAGCAGAGCCACTTTCCGGTTTTTGCGCGTAACCGCCAACTGCTAAGACCAGCAACCATAAGCAAACAAAAGCGATTCCCCGAATTTTGTCATTCATCTTGTTGCCTTTCTTATTTTCAGGCCGCTGTATCGGGGTTTTGCGGCGTCAACAGTTTCAATGCGCGAACGGCATGACCGACGGCGATGATGATGTCGCTGACAAACTTTTCGCCAAGCTTTGTTTTCATCATCGCCCAGTCCAAACCGTGAAGCTTGACCAGGCTGTCGTAAAACGCCGCTTCACCTTCGCTGATGCGACGCTGCTGGGCGGCGTTGAAGCTTGTCAGTTTGTGTAATTTGGCGTAGTTGATGGACTCAAACGCGTGGCCGTAATGTTTGACCAGCGCTCGCAAACGAAAGGCTTCCACCTGTTCGGCTGGCGCGTTTTGTCCGGCGGCAGCGTATTCGGCATTGATCGCTTCAGCGTCACCTTTCAGCCGGTATGTCACCAAATCCATCATGCGATTGACGCGGTCTGCCAGACCGTTATTCGTGTACCCATGCTGAACCAACGACAAAAATCCGTAAGCCGAATGCAGCCCGAAGCAACTGTATTTTTTGATTGCGTCGCGGAAGTTTTGCGGAGCAGTTCGTTCGGCTTTCAGTTCTCGTTCGCCAAGCGCACAGGTGGTTTCGTATTCCGCCAGGCTGCGGTCGGCGACGGTCGGCAAGCTGATTGGTTCGCCGTAAGCGTTTGTCCAGCTTGATGCTTCCGGCCTCATCAAAATCGAAAAAGCAATCAATCCCCACGGCAAATGCTCGTGAACCAGTTCGCCGCGTCCACCGGAAGGCTGGCCTTGCGGTTCCTTATAAACCGGGTCGTAACGAAATTCGGTGGCATCAAACTTGAACAAATCCTGTGCGTCACAACGGAACAAGGCTTTGCCGCTTTCGGCCAAATCGGCCAGCGTGTAGCGGTTGCCGCCAACGGTGATCGGCTGGTCATTGCTGACTTTGGCTTCCAGGAAGGTTTTCAGAAAGCTGTTTTCGTGAACTTCGGCATCGCGTTTGAAATACACATAACGTTTGCCGTTGACCTCTTTGTCCGCTGCATCGCGAGAACACAAATGTTCGACGGCGCCTGATCCGTCGGCAAGCTTGAAGTTTTTGCCAAAGCCGCGAACGGCGTGAATCAACACCGAAGCATTGCCGATTTCGCGCGCGCGTGTTTCCAGCATTTCACTGGCCGCCGCCAACGCAGATTCATAAGACGCGCTGCTGCCAAACCAGCCAAGTTGGTACCCGGCGGCTCCGACTCCGATGGCGGCCAAAGCGCCCGTGCTCATAAAAATGAAGCTGCGTCGCGCAAGTTGTCGTTTTTCGGCATTCGGCTTCACGCCGGATTTGGGTTTTTCTTTTCGTTGGTTGCTCATAAATTTGATCAGGGCTTTTCTTTGGTGAAGGTCCAGAGAGGCAACAGCAGCGACGGTAAGACAGCGTCCGCAAAGCTGTCAAGTTTGGCGCGGGAAGCGTCAGGGTCTATTCATTCTTTGTTTTTTGCCCCAAAGCGCACAGAGAACACTGAGAGGGAGTTTTGAAATTCACAAAAGTATTCATGCTCGTGAACTCTGTGATCTCTGGGGCTGACAATGAATAAGCCTTGCGGGAAGCGTGAATTGACCGCTCTGTGGGCTTGGTGTATTTTGATTGCGCTTTGCACCCGTAGCTCAGCTGGATAGAGCGTCAGCCTCCGGAGCTGAAGGTCTCGCGTTCGAATCGCGACGGGTGTATGAATTAAGCGAACTAGAGGGCTTACCAGACTCGCAAGAGAAAGGTAGGCCCTTTGTGATATCCAGCTTCGAAGAAATCAAAAAAACTTCCCTCAAGACGGCAAATTGATAGTGATAAAAGCGCGGCTACACGAGCATTACCGCTGGTAGGAGTAAATAAAGGTAGCTACTCAGCCTCTTCGCCGCGCTAGCCGCGTTTGAGTTTAGCCGTGGGTTTTCAACCCACGGTGGGATGGCATATCTCCTCCACGTCGCGTCAGCGACGGTTGAATTCAGTCGTCGCTGACGCGACGCGAAGGTTACACGCTGAGTTTCCGTGGGTTGAAAACTTTGTCATTACCCAAACTTTTGCTTTCTGAAGCCCGCGAACGCGGGCGTAAGCGTAAAGCCTGGGGTGAAGGCGAAGCCGCAACCCCAGGTAAGTATCGCGTTGAATCGGGTAGCCCGCGAAGACGGGCGGCAGATGGTCATTGGTTATCCATTTGTCTGTCGCCCGCCTTCGCGGGCTTAATGCTCAATCGCCAATGTTCCCAAGGTTCCGCGCTCACCGCGCTCCACCCTGGGCTTTATGCTGCCGCCCGCGTTCGCGGGCTGAAAACTAAACCGCACGTTTCGTGCAAAAGTTTGGGTAATGGCAAGCTCCGAATCCAGGATGCCTTGTCTAAGCTCGGATTTCGTAGCGCGACTACACGAGCATTACCGCTGGCAGGAGTAAATTAACAAACCCCGTGCTTTCCGGCTAAGGAATGACGCAGGGTTTTAATTGGTCGCCGGAAGAATTATGTATTTGCTCGAAAAGATGTAGAGGAATGGTTCGCGACTTAAAGGATAGCAAAGCTGCGAATCTTGTAATGTGTATAACTTCGGATGTGTAGGGATATGGTGGAGGTTGTTGTTATGGAAGATATTTGTTGCTTCCGCCTCCAAGGCTGCCGTCTTTAAGAGCGCGATACCATTTCTTGCTGGCCCAAGCCGAAGCCGGGATGCCCAGAATAAGTCCGGTGAGCAGCCAGGGGGCGCCAATGAAGCCAGTCCAGCTTATTACCAGCCACGGTACCGTAACGGCAAGGTACAGTAACAAAAAGGAGCCTACGCCCCAAGTTACGGCTTTGCCGGGAATCTCCGCAAACTGGCCTCTGCCTTTGGTGAGCTGTCGCGCAATGAAGCCTGGCGCGATCCCGACTGCCAGCGCAGTAAATAACAACCATAGTAGAAAGGTCAATGTGTTTCCTCCTAGTCTTTATGCATTTCATCTAGCTTGTTGCGCTGTTCGGCAGAAAATTCTTTAACGAATTTTGTTGGAGTTTTCATAACTCGTAATTATGCCCGATAAGTTTGCTTAGGTGCTTATCTTCCTATTCATTTGCTCAGAATGATAAAGCAGGCATATCGTCATAGGTC
>CAYLJQ010000613.1:0-4503 GCA_964383955.1 uncultured Heliomicrobium sp.
CTTAAGATGAAGTTCCCGGTCAAATCAAGATCGAAAAAGCCTGCGATTCCGGCTGGGCTTATCTTTATCCCTGATCCATCCATGATTCTGAAATAAAACGCCTGGGCCTTCGATTTTGGTGTAAAGGAAGAGAGCTTCTACGTATTGCCGAAGCTCTCTTCCGGCGTCAAGCTTGCTGGACTGCCTGGGCCAGCTTGGTCAGGCTGGCTTTTGCGTCACCGTATAGCATCCCGGTATTCGGTTTGAAAAACAGCGGATTTTCCAGACCGGAAAAGCCCTTGCCTTTCCCTCGCTTCAGAACGATGACGGTGTGCGAACGGTCAACTTCGATGATTGGCATTCCGGCAATCGGACTTTTCGGATTGTCGCGGGCATCAGGGTTCACCACGTCGTTGGCTCCGATCACCACGGAAACATCTGTGGCCTGCATTTCGGGATTGATCTGCTCCAGTTCATAAAGCGCCGAATACGGAACGTTTGCTTCAGCAAGCAGCACATTCATGTGTCCGGGCATGCGACCAGCGACAGGATGAATTGCGTATTTAACCTGAACGCCTTTGTGCTCCAAAGCTTCGGCCAGTTCGCGCACAGCATGTTGAGCCTGTGCTGTCGCCAGTCCGTAACCGGGAACGAAAACGACTTGGCGCGCATACGCCAGTTGCATGGCCACGTCATCAGCCTGAACTTCGCGCATGACGCCTTCGATAGCCTGCCCGGAATCGGTCGAAGCCGATCCAAAAGCGCCGAACAAGACGTTGGTAATCGAACGGTTCATCGCTTTGCACATCAAAATCGAAAGGATAAAGCCCGAAAACCCATCCAACGTTCCGGCGATGATCAGCACGTTGTTGCCGATGGCGAACCCTGTTGCCGCCGAAGCCAGTCCGGCGTAAGAATTCATCAGCGCCATCACCACGGGCATATCCGCCGAACCAATCGGCAGCACCAGCAAGACCCCGAACAGGAACGACAACACGACCATCACCCAGAACAAATTGGACTGCGTCGGATCGTAAATCAGGTAAACGAAAATCGCCGCAGCCGCAATGAACAGCGCAACGTTGATGACGTTCTGGCCTTTGTAGGTAATCGGCGTGCCGCGCATCATTTCCTGCAACTTGAAAAACGCCAGCAAACTGCCTGTCACCGTCAAACTGCCAAACAGAACTTCAAAACCAATCGCAGCCATCTTGTAAGCAGGCAGCGACTGCTGAAGAACCACAACATGCTCGTAATATTCGGCAATGCCAACGATGGATGCCGCCAACGCGCCGAAGGCATGGGACAACGCAGTTCGTTGCGGCATCGCCGTCATCGGCATCCAGTAAGACATCGCTGCGCCGATCAAGCCGCCGATTAACAAACCGGCAATGATCAGTTCATAGCTGACGATTTCGTGTTTCAGCAGCGTGCCAATGATGGCAATCAACATTCCGACGGCAGCAGCGTTCATCCCCATTCGAGCCGTCTTGGGATGGCTCAAGCCTTTCAAACCAAAAATGAAAAGGATGGACGCCAGCAGGTAGGTCAACTCAATCCAGTATTCGCCGATCATCAGTGCTTATCCTCCCCTTTTCCCTTTTCCGGGCTTCCAGAACTTGGGCCGCCAATTTTGTCCTTGAACATCTTCAGCATTCGGTCGGTGATCATGAATCCGCCGACGACGTTGATCATTGCCGAAGTCACAGCAATAAATCCCAGAATGCGGCTGACCTGGCTGTATTTGGCTCCGGCCAGCACCAGCGAACCGACAACGGAAATCGCCGAGATCGCGTTGGTCGCGGACATCAGCGGCGTGTGCAGCAAAGGCGGCACGCGCGAAATGATTTGATAGCCCAGAAACGCGGCCAGTGCGAAAACGTATAAAGAAGCAATCAGGATTTCTGAACTCACGGTGAATTCTCCTTCAAAAAAGGTGGGACAGATTCTCAACCTGTCCGCCCCCCGTCGCCGATAAGACAGGTTGAGAACCTGTCCCACCTTCCATTTATTTATTTGCCAGCGCAGCTTGAATGCGAGGTTCTTTGATTTCTCCGGCGTGAACAGCGCATGAAGGCCCGACAACGTCATTGGCCAGATCTACATTCAATTGGCCGTCTTTGATCATCTCGCTAAGGAACGTCGTCAGGTTGCGCGAATACAACGCGCTGGCATGAACCGGGATTGTCGCCGCCAGATTCAGCGGACAGATAATCGTTACGCCATCCACGTCAATCGTTTCGCCGGGTTTGCTCAATGCGCAGTTGCCGCCGGTTGTCCCTGAAAGATCAACGATTACCGAGCCACGCTTCATGTTTCGAACGGCTGCTTCCGTGATCAAAATCGGAGCTTTTCTGCCCGGCACCGCCGCCGAAGTAACAATGCAATCGGTCACTTTTGCCTGTTTGGCAATCAGTTCGCGGCTGCGGTCCATGACCTCTTCGGTGACTTCTTTGGCGTATCCACCTGCGCCTTCGGCGGATTGGCCGCCCATGTCAATTTCCAGAAACTTTGCGCCAAGCGAACGAACGGCTTCACCTGCGGCGGCGCGCACGTCGAAACCTTCCACGACTGCGCCCAATCGCCGAGCCGTCGCAATTGCCTGCAATCCGGCAACGCCCGCGCCCAGCACCAAAACTTTGGCGGGCGGAACAGTTCCCGCCGCCGTCGTCAACATGGGAAACATGCGCGGCACTTGATCGGCGGCCAGCAGCACGGCTTTGTACCCGACAATCGTCGCCATCGAAGACAGCGCGTCCATTGCCTGCGCGCGCGTCGAACGTGGAATCAGTTCGACGGCAAACGCCGATACACCGCGATCCAGCAGGGGTTTGAGTCGTTGAGGTTCATCCAGTGGCCGCAAAAAGCCAACAACAACCGCGCCTGATTTCAGCTTGGCGACATCTTCATCCGGAGGGCGATTGACGGCCAACAGCACATCAGCCGCGGCCAGCAACGCCGCGCGGTCTTTTGACACTGCCGCTCCGGCAGCTTCGTAATCGGCGTCGGCAGCGCCCGCATTCAATCCGGCTCCGCTTTCAACAGCGACGGAAGCTTTCAGGCCAACCAGCTTTTTAACGGACTCTGGGATTAGAGCTACGCGAGATTCTTGAGGATCTGTCTCTCTCAAAACTGTTATTTGCATATTGGTTCTGTTACGAAATTGTCTGTGAAGTTGAAAATTGTTTCTTCAGAACAACTTTGGCGGAAGTCTTACTTCAAATCGGTCGCAGTATAAGGAGGATGGCATGTTGATGCAAATTTCCAAGCCCGAAGTTCAGCTTTTGTTTGCCGGACAAATCCGCTAGGCTTCCACGCGTTCATCGCGTTTCAATTCCATCACAGTTTAATCAAGGAGCCGAAGATGAAATCGCCTGTTCGTCTTTTTCTGCTGTGTGTTTCCCTGCTGTTGACTGCGGCTATCCAAACGTCACATCGCTCTGAAGCGGCCACGATTTTCAAAGCCGGTCTGGCCAAAATCGTCATTACGCCCGAAAAGCCTACGTGGATGGCCGGGTATGCTGCGCGCACAAAACCCAATGAAGGCAAGATTCAGGATTTGTACGCCAAGGCTTTGGCAATTCAGGACGCCAAAGGCAATCGCGTCGTGATTGTGACAACAGATTTGCTGGGTTTGCCGGGCGCGTTGACTTCGGAAATTTCTGAGCACGCCAACAAAAGCTATGGGCTGAAACGCGAACAAATTCTGTTCAACTCTTCGCACACGCATACCGGGCCGGTGGTGGAGAGTTCGCTGGGCGGAGCTTACGACCTGGACGCCGAGCAGAACGCCGCCGTCAAAGAATACACGCGAAAGCTAAAAGACAATTTGCTGAAGGTAATCGGTTCGGCGCTGAAAGATTTGTCGCCTGCGAAGCTGTCTTTTGGCAAAGGCTCGGCGCAATTCGCAATGAACCGCCGCGAAAGCCGAAACGGCAAAATCGTCATCGGCGTCAACCGAGAAGGCGTTGTGGACAAAGAAGTTCCCGTCCTGAAAATCGAATCTGCCGATGGCAAATTGCGCGGCATCGCGTTCGGGTATGCCTGCCACAACACGACGCTGACCGGCGAGTTTTACCAGCTCAGCGGCGATTATGCAGGCTTTGCGCAGGAAGCCGTCGAAAAGGCGAACCCCGGCACGGTCGCGCTTTTTGTGATGGGCTGCGGAGCCGACATTAACCCTTATCCGCGCAGCAAACTGGAAGTCGCCGAACAGCACGGCGGCGAACTGGCCAGTTCAGTTAAACAGGTTTTGAGCAGTTCGATGGCTACGGTCAGCGGCGAAGTAAAATCGGCTCTTGGAGGTGTAATGATCCCATTTGCTTCGACTCCCACCAAAGAAGAATGGCAAGCTCGGCTGAAAGACCAGAATGCTTTCGTCAAACGACACGCCGAACGCTGGCTGACCAAGCTGAACCGCGACGGTAAAATCATGTCGGAATATCCGTACACTATTCAGATTTTGCAGATTGGCAATATGAAGTTGATCGCTCTGGCTGGCGAAGTCGTCACGGATTATTCGCT
>CAYLJQ010000614.1:0-4487 GCA_964383955.1 uncultured Heliomicrobium sp.
GTTCGATCTCGTGCATTAACTGCGCGAATTCTTCCAGGCGCAACGATTGCGGACCATCGGACCAGGCTTCTTCCGGTTTCGGGTGAACTTCGGCCATCAACCCGTCAGCGCCAACCGCGATCGAAGCTTTCGCCAGCGGTTTGACCAGACTGCGCTTCCCTGTCGCATGGCTTGGGTCAATTACGATTGGCAAATGAGTCAGTTCATTCAACAGCGGAACCGATGCCAGATCCAGCGTGTTGCGTAGCGCTGTTTCGAATGTGCGGATGCCGCGTTCACACAAGATCACGTTCGGATTGCCGTGCGTAACAATGTATTCCGCTGAAAGCAAAAACTCTTTGATCGTTGCAGACATTCCACGTTTGAGCATGACGGGTTTGCTGATTTCGCCCAGCTTTTTCAACAGCGCAAAATTCTGCATGTTGCGTGTGCCGACTTGCAGAATATCGGCGTATTCAGCAACCAAATCTACGTCGCCCGTATCCAGCACTTCCGTAATCACGGCCAAACCGGTTTTTTCGCGCGCTTCAGCCAGCAGCTTCAACCCGTCTTCGGCCATTCCCTGAAAGTCATAGGGCGAAGTGCGCGGTTTGTAAGCGCCTCCGCGCAGAAAATGCGCGCCGGATTTGGCGACGGATTCGGCGGTGGTCATAACCTGTTCGCGGCCTTCGACCGAACAGGGGCCAGCCATGACGACGAAGCTGCCGTCACCGATGGTCACGTTGCCGACCTTGATCGCCGACTTTTGTTTTTTGACCTCGCGGCTGACCAGCTTGAAGGGCTGCAAAATCGGGAAGGCGTCTTCAACACCTTCGGCGGATTTGAGCGATTCGATGTGCTCTTTTTTGTCACCTTGTCCGACGGCGGCGATGACGGTTCGCTCTGCGCCGCGAATGACGTGTGGCGCGTAACCAAATCCCCGAATCCGGTCGCAGATGTGGTTGATCTGTTCGTCTGTTGCTTCTGAATGCATTGCGATAATCATTGTGATTGCTCCTGAATGAGATTTGTTTGGTAACTGGTGTTGGGGGTGAAAGCTGTCATCGCGGCGTTGCCTGCAATTCATCATTGCTTTTCGACGCGCGCCGATAACAGCCCAGAACTTTCAGATTGACGGCAAATTCCGCCAGATGATCCAGCGCCTTGATCACGCGTGGTTCCGACGTATTGCCAATCAGGTCAAGATAAAAACTGTATTCCCACGGGTATCCGATCAATGGGCGGGATTCGATCTTCGTCAGATCAATTTCGCGCAGGGCGAAGACGGCCATCGCCCGGAACAAAGAGCCGGTGCGATGTTCCAGCGAAAACACGATTGAAGTTTTGTCGGCGTCGGGTGCGGGCGAACCTGCACTATCTTCGCGAGCGAGCAGAAAAAAGCGGGTGTAATTTTGCCGGTCGTCTTCGATGCCTTCCAGCAGAATATTCGCGCCATAAACTTCCGCAGCCAGCGCGCTGGCAATCGCGGCGGCTCCGGGTTCGCGGCTGGCCATCAACATTTTGACGCTGCCTGCGGTGTCGTATGCCACGACCTGCTGCATTTCGGGATGTTGGGCAAAAAACTGCTGGCATTGCCCCAGCGCCACCGGATGCGAATACACACGCCGAATATTTCCCAGGCTGATTTCCGGCGGCGCGATCAGATTGTGGACAATGCGCAAACTGGTTTCGCCGACGATTCGCAAATTGTGTTTGAGCAGCAAATCGTAGTTTTGATAAATCGAGCCAAACAGCGAATTTTCAATTGGCGCCAGGCAGAAATCGCTCTGGCGGTTTTCAACTTCCGCAAACATTTGCTCGAAAGTTTCGCATGGGGCCAGTTCGATGTTTTCGCCCAGCAGATTGCGCGCGGCCTGGCTGCTGAACGCGCCCGGCTCGCCCTGAAATGCGATGCGCGGTTTCTTGATCGTTTGGATGTGTTGTTGCTTGTCCATAAAGTTCAAAAGCCCCTCGTTCGTGTTGAACGAGGGGCTTTATTTCAGTCGTTTCGTTTGCGTTTCGCTTAGGCCAACGAACTTCCTACCCCTCTGGAGCGGCTAAAATAAAAAGAAAAATAAAAGCCAAATCCAAAGCTCGAAAGCCAGGCAAACCAATCAAGCGCGCCGATTGCTTTTTTACCGCGATTGAGGATTTGCATTGTCGTCAGCCAGGAATTCATAGATTTCAGAATTTTGTAGAAAACTTGATAAAGATTGCTTATGACGCGCGGCATTATCTGCAACCACCCTAAATCCGTCAAGCAGCGGGAGGCCGGTGCTTGATTTTATCGGCCTGCTCAGGTACAGAATGCCCATCATTTTGGTAACGGATGCGATTGAAGCGTTCGTTTTAAGTCAGCCGCGAATTAACGAACTACATCCAAAACACAATTAAATGATGGTGCTGGGAACTTTCAATGAATCTTATGAAAACTCGTCTTTCTTTCGTTCGCTCCACGATCCTGCTGCTTTGTCTTGGTCTGGCGATTCCGTTTGATTTGCTGGCCGCTGCATTGGGGACGCCGGTTGAAATCGCACCGATGACGACATCGGTGCAGCGCCGCAAAAGAACCACAACCAAAAAGCGCACAACGCGCCGCCGCCGTGGCCGCACACGGGCGGCGACTCCGCCAAAAACAAGTTTCGACAAAGTGATGGCGGATAACCGCGCCATTTTGAACGAAGCAACCGATTCGGAACACGCAGGCCAGAAAATTGATGAGAGCACATTGCGCGCGCACATCAAATTCCTGTCTGACGATTTGCTGGAAGGACGCGGTCCGGGCGCACGCGGCGGAATGATGGCGGCGAAATACATTGCCGCACAGTTTGAAGCGCTGGGACTGGAACCCGCCGCTGACCACAGCTATTTCCAATTGGTGCAAATGATCGGCTCCAGGCCTGATCCTTCGAACCGGCTGACAATCAAAACGGGTTCGGGTTCGACCGATTTCAAATTCGGGGATGAATTCGTCGCCGGTTCGGACGTGGAACAAACCGAAGTCGCTGTCAACGGAGACATCGTGTTTGTCGGATACGGCGTCAGCGCTCCCGAAGCCAATTGGGACGATTACAAAGGCGTGGACGTGCGCGGCAAAATTCTGTTGATGATGGTCAACGATCCGCCGGCAACAGCTACGGAGCCAAATTTGTTTGCTGGCAAAGGGCTGACCTATTACGGGCGCTGGACGTACAAATACGAAGAAGCCGCGCGGCGTGGCGCTGCCGGAGCGATTCTGATTCACACCAACGAATCTGCCGGATATGGTTGGAGTGTTGTCCGCAATTCCTGGGGAGCGGAGCGGTACGGTTTATTGCCGGACGCCAACACGCCCGTGCTGAAAATGAAATCCTGGGTAACAAATGAAGCCGCCCAGAAGTTTGTTCAAGCCGGTGGCTTCAGTTTGGATGAACTCAGAAAGTCAGCGGCTTCGCGCAGCTTCAAACCTGTGACGCTGAACGCCAAAGTGGATACCACGCTGAGAATGCAGGTGCAGCGGCTGACTTCGCCGAACGTCGTGGGTATTTTCCGGGGCAACGATCCGACGCTGAAAAACGAATACGTCACTTTTTCAGCGCACTGGGATCATCTGGGAATCCGCCCGGATCAGGCTGGCGACAACATTTATAACGGAGCCGTAGACAATGCGACTGGAATCGCAGGAATTCTGGCCATCGCCAAAGCCTGCTCGGCGCTGACGATCAAACCTAAACGCTCGATCCTGTTCATTGCGACGACCGCCGAAGAGCAGGGCTTGCTGGGCGCGGAGTATTACGCCCGCAATCCGTTGGTTCCACTGAAAGATACGGTGGCCAACATCAACATTGATTCGATGAACGTGTTGGGACAAACCAGCGACATTACGCCGCTGGGCGCAGATCGTTCGACACTGGGCAAATTCATCGAAGAAGTTTCCAAAGAAAACAACCTCACCATTTCGCCCGATGCGCGGCCTGAACAAGGTTCGTTTTATCGCTCCGACCACTTCCCGTTTGCCAAAGCCGGCGTTCCGGCGGTCAACTTTGAACCCGGTTCAAAGTTCGTTGGCCACTCGGAAAAATGGGGCGAAGAACAATTCGCCGATTACAACGAACATCGCTACCACCAGCCGTCTGATGAATTCAGCCCGAACTGGGATTTCACGGGCATGGCGCAACAAGCCAAGCTGGCGTTTCTGATCGGTTTGCGTGTCGCCAACGCGAATGAAACTCCGCAATGGAAAAAAGGCGACGAGTTCGAACAGGCAAGATTGAAATCGTTGGGGCGAACACAGTAAAGGAAGAGATAATCCAATCATCATCGTCAACACTGCGGCCGCGCATAAGCAAGGCGTAGCCCATCGATTGTCTCGTGGTAACTGTTGAGCGGCAAGTTGCGGGAGCAAAGCCTGCAACTCATCGTCGATGTTGGCAAAGAGCTTGAGCAGGCTAAGAAACTATCTTGAAACTCTAACTGGCAACTATCGGTTGCGGTTAAGAAAAGTGATGATCTGAAGGTGAATAACTTGC
>CAYLJQ010000615.1:0-4477 GCA_964383955.1 uncultured Heliomicrobium sp.
GCCGATTTTCTTCCAAATCTTTCGCCAACCGAGAAATTTCGTCATAAGCCTGGGCGACATTTACTCGCAATGCCGCCACATCAGCAAAGGCATCAAGCAGATTTACGTGCGTTTCCGAAGCCAACAGACTTTGCTGATCTCCCTGCCCGTGAATGTCAACGATGTGCGGCTGAATCGCCCTCAGAAGTCCAATCGTCGCAACTTGATTGTTGATAAAAATGCGACCTCGTCCTGTGATATTGATCTCGCGCCGGATCACCAGTTCATCATCTTCTGACGCTTCAATGCCAGACTCGGCGATTACCTGAATCAGGGGCTTGTTGCCATGAAAATCAAAAACCCCTTCGACAAAAGCACGATCTTCCCCGGTGCGAATCATGTCAGACGAACCTCGGTCTCCCAGCAAAAGTCCAAGGGCATCAATAATGATTGATTTGCCGGAACCGGTTTCTCCACTGAGCACATTCAAGCCGGACTGAAATTCAATTTGTAAGCTGTCTATCAACGCAAAATTTGCGATGTTGAGGAATCGGAGCATAAGCCTATATGATTTTAGAAAGCGTGTTTACGCAATTAAGGGGACAGATTATACTCCCCCGCGTTAGAAATGCTCGAAACAGCCTTGAAAGATGTAATTGCTAACTCGGCCTGTAGTTTAGCAGTAACTCGCGTAAGGCGGCAATCCATTCTCGAAATTTGATACACAAAACCACTGGAGAAAGTTATGGCTTCGTTTAACAAAATTGTTATCGTGGGATATTTGGGAAGAGATCCTGAAATTCGCTATATGCCGGACGGAACAGCAGTCTGCAATTTTTCTGTCGCGACGACAGAAAAGAAAAAAGATCGCTCCGGCGAAGCTCAAGACATTACGACTTGGTTCAGGATTAATGTCTGGGGTAAACAAGCAGAAGCGGCCAATCAGTACTTGTCAAAAGGAAGGCAGGTTTATGTTGAAGGCAGGCTATCCCAACAGGAATTTACAGATCGAGATGGCAATAAAAGAAGCTCTTTGGATGTCAGGGCAACTGACGTTCAATTTCTAGGCCCGCGTGGTGACGAAGGATCACACTCTTCTTTTCAGCAACCACATTCAGCAGGAAGTGGGGGCTCCAACTCGCCATCAGATGGTGGGGAACCCGACGACCATGTTCCCTTTTAAGTATTTTCCAGAGATTGTCGGCGCGCCGACAATCTCTGGAACTCCTGTAAATCCAATCATTTACTTCAGCCTTCCGCCTCGCCTAACGCTCGAAACTTCTGATACCGCTTCTCTAGCCGTTCTGCTGTTGTCATAGCTTCAGACTGAGCCAACATCACTGCCAGATGATCCCCTAGAATCGCTGCCGCACCATCCCAATCTTCATGAGCACCCGTTTCTGGTTCAGGAATTACGTGATCAACAATTCTGACAGCGAACAAGTCATTGGCTGTCATCTTCATACTTGCTGCCGCCTGGGGAGCCAGCTTCGCGTCTTTCCATAAAATTGCCGCGCAGCCTTCGGGCGTAATCACGGAATAAACTGCATTTTCCATAATGCTCACAGTGTCGCCTACGCCGATGGCAAGCGCCCCGCCAGACCCTCCTTCGCCTGTAACAGTGACGATGATGGGAACTTGAATCCTGGCCATTTCTCTCAAGTTATAAGCAATCGCCTCTGCCTGCCCGCGCTCTTCTGCATCAATCCCAGGGTAAGCGCCTGGCGTATCAATCAGGGTAAAAATTGGACGATTGAATTTTTCCGCCATTTTCATGACTCGCACAGCTTTCCTATAGCCATCGGGTTTGGGCATTCCGAAATTGCGCATCTGGCGCTCTTTCAAATCCCTGCCCTTTTGATGGGCAACAATCGCCACGGACTTGCCTCGAAAATTTGCAAAACCAGCAATGATCGCCGGATCATCTCCAAATTTTCTATCGCCGTGGATTTCAACGAAGTCGGTAAAAATACGTTCTATAAAATCCAGCGCATAAGGCCGTCGGTCGTGTCTGGCCAGTTTTACGCGATCAATGGGTTCAAGCGAAACTATTTGAGATTGGTTCATAATTGAATGGTTAGATGTAAAAGGTAATTACGCTTCGGAAACATACTCGCTCATCACAAGCTCGACTTTCCAAGAAGCATCTATACTTTCGATTTCCTGCGTTAGTGATGGAGAAGCACTGACTCTAAAAAACTGATTCGGCCTCAACCTGACGACCAGTCCATTTGCAGTTAGAACATCAAAGAAAATCTGCGCGGTGCCGGAATTTGCCCCGATCAGATCGTTCAGTCGCTGCAAATTCTGTTGATCAGCAGAAGCTTCTTTCAGTTTGATGACCATAGCCCTGGCCGCTTTGGCTTTCGCGCTTTCCAGGTGAATGATTTCTTGTGTGATGATTGAAGCGTCGCTTTCATCGTTCAACTCAAGCTTCCCTTTGATCAGCACTGCCTCGTCATTCTGAATCAGCGCTTTATACTTATTGAATTGTTCCGGCCAGCAAACAATCTTGACCGAACCAAACTGATCTTCCAGGCGAAAGAGCGCGAAACGATCTCCTTTCTTGGTGGTCTTGGTCGCCACATCCAGAATTATCCCGCCCATCGAAACAATTTCTCCCGGCTGACAGGCAGTGATATTACCGCTATCCGCTTTTGCCATGGCCTTAATGGAATCCGAATATTCTTCCAATGGGTGACCGCTGGCATAAAAGCCCAGAGATTCTTTCTCATAAGCCAATTGTTCTTTGACAGTCCATGCCTTGACGCTCGGTAACTGTAGCTCGACAGAAGTCTCACTGCTGGTTGCCATCAAGCTGGCAAATAAATCCGTTTGGCCTGATTGCTTGTCACGCTGTGCCTTTGCGCCCGTTTCTATCGCTTTGTCCAGAACCGCCAACAGAGCGGCCCGGTTGGTTGAATAGGAATCAAAGGCTCCGGATTTAACCAAAGATTCGAGCACTCGCTTATTGACGGCTCGCTGGTCAACGCGCTCAGCAAAATCAAAAATTGACTTGAATGCTCCTCCCTCTTCACGAGCCGCAATAATCAACTGCACGGCTGACGCCCCCAGTCCCTTGATCGCTGCCAAGCCAAATCGAATGGCGTTGCCGACAGGTGTAAATCCTTCGTTACTGGAATTCACATCTGGCGCAAGCAAGCTGATGTTGAAAGTTTTCATCTCGGCAATATAGCGAGAGAGTTTGTCTGCGTTGGAAATTTCGTTTGATAGAACGGCAGCGTAAAAATGAGTCGGATAATATGCTTTCAGGTAAGCCGTCTGATAAGCCAAGTAGGCATAAGCAAAGGAGTGCGAGCGGTTGAAACCATAATCCGCAAATTGCGCCATCAAGGTAAAAATCTTCATGGCTTTATCTTCTGGAATTCCGCGCTCAATGGCTCCCTTCACAAATTTTTCTTCGTGAAGCGCCATTTCCTCTTTTTTCTTCTTACCCATCGCGCGCCGCATCAGGTCGGCTTCACCCAGTGAATACCCAGCCAGCTTTTGCGCCAACTGCATAATCTGCTCCTGGTAAACCAGAATGCCGTAAGTATTTTCCAGAATGTCTTTCATCTGGGGAACGATGTAGGTCACTTTGCGGCCATGGCGACGCGCGATGAAATCGTCCACCATTCCACCATCCAGCGGCCCCGGACGATAAAGCGCATTTAAGGCAGACAAATCTTCCAGGCTTTCCGGCTTCAGCTTGCGACAGATTTCCACCATCCCGGAACTCTCAAACTGGAATACAGCATTCAATAATCCGTCAGCAAATAGTTTCAAAGTCGGCCCGTCTGTCAAAGAGATGCCTGCCAAATCCAGTCGTTTCCCTGTTTCTTTCTCGATGGTTCGTAAGCAATCTTCGATGATGGTCAGCGTCGTCAGCGCCAGAAAATCCATCTTCAACATGCCGGTCTTTTCCAGATCGGACATGACAAACTGTGTGACAAGTTCACCGTTTTGGCCTTTGCAAACGGGAATCAATTCGTGAAGCGGCTTGGGGGAAATCACCACGCCCGCAGCATGCACAGAAGAATGGCGCGCATTCCCTTCCAGTTTTCGGGCAGTATCAATCAACGATGCAATTCGCTCATCAGATTCGATGGCCGTTTTCAAATCTGGATTTTGTTCAATGGCTGCTTCGATTGAGACATTGCGCCCACGCACCGGAGGTGGAATCATCTTGGCGACTTTTTCCACTTCGGCATAACTGATGACGTCGGTTCCCATCGCTCGGCCAACGTCTTTGATCACAGCCTTTGACGCCATCGTTCCAAAGGTAATGATCTGACAAACATTCTGGCGCCCGTAAAGATCGCTGACATAGTCAATCACTTCAGCACGGCCACGCACACAGAAGTCAACGTCAATATCTGGCATAGTTACCCGTTCCGGGTTCAAGAAACGCTCAAACAGCAGATCATATTGAATCGGATCAACGTCTGTGATTTTCATGCAATAGGCGACCAGGCTTCCGGCAGCGGAACCACGACCA
>CAYLJQ010000616.1:0-4465 GCA_964383955.1 uncultured Heliomicrobium sp.
GCCCTGGGGACAGCGCTGTGATTTCCAAGCCTTCGCCATCGCAGATGCGCTCGATTTCCAACAGTTCTGCCGGATCGCACATCGGCGCGCGCCCGGATTTCAAGAAACGAATCTCGTAGCGTCGCAATCCGGCGGCGATTCCGATTTCAGAGGCTTGGCGAAAATCGCGGCTGATTTCGTCGGCAACAATTCCAAGGTTGAGCATAGGAGTTTCAGATGCTGGCAGAAAATGGGAGCAGAAAAAAAGCGCTTCGCATTTTCTGCCAGCGTTTTGCAATCAAGCCCTGAGCACATCGGCTTTGACCAGAGCTTCCAAATTCCAAGTGGAAAGTGTGGTTTCGGCAACCAGTTCGATCAAGCTTGCGCCGACTTGGCGGCAGGCGCGATGCCAGTTTTGCTGATGTCTGGTGAGCGCGTCGCGGTAACGGCGGATCGCAGCATCATCAATGAAAATTTCACGCTGTTCTTCGGTTTCGGAATCTACCAGCCGCAACCGCCCGCGTTCGGGGGGAGTAATATCGGCTTCCGATAGCAACTGGATAATGACCACCGACGCAGCGTTTTGCGAAAGCTGTTGCAGCAATTGAAGCGGTTCGCCCATCCAGAGCAAGTCGCTGATAAAAATCCGCATGCCTTGCCGTCGAAGTTTCGGCGGAACGCGCGAAAACGATTCCGCCGGGTTTTGCCGAAAATCGAATTGGAATTGTCCCCAGGCTGAAGGCCGACTGGTGCTGTTTGCCAGTGATTCGCAACGTTCGCGCGTCAACCAGACCGCGTGTGAGTATCCAGCATTTTCCGCAGCGACGGCCAGCGCCGCCGTAAGGGCGACAGCAGTTTGCGCTTTTGTGCCGGGTTCGACAGCCATCGAACGCGAGCCATCAATCACCAAATCCAAATGCGGGCTGATTTCTTCGCGAAAAAGTTTGACGGTCAGCTTGTCCGAACGAGCAAACGCATTCCAATCAATGCGCCGCAAATCATCTCCAGGCTGGTAATCGCGGTGATCCTTGAATTCCAGGGAACTGCCTGCGCGCTGGCCCATTTGCAAACCCGCCAGCGCAGCAGCCGTCGTTCGCGGCACAGCCAGCGAATAACGCATTCCTGCGCGTTCCCCTGCTAGCAAGAATTCTTGATAGTTGATGTTCATAACAGCCGGGCGCTTGTAGCACGAACGTAGTTGTCTTTCCAAGACGCCTGTAGGTTCTGTCGCTGAAAATGAAGTAGCCGGCTTGGCCAAGCAGCAATTGGCTGGTCATACCAAACTTCATGTCGTAAGCTTTGCCGCATCATCAAACCAATTATTTACGGAGAATCCATCAATGAGCGAAAAGTTGTTGGGATATTTGCAGGCTACTGGATTGGCCGCGCCATTGGCCACCAGCGAAGCCAATGCATTTGCTGCCGAACTGGATGAATTGACGGGCCAGCAAGTTTACTCGCGTTCAATCACGCCTATAAACAAAGCCGTTTTCTTTCTGGCCAGAGACGGCGAGCGAAAATCGCTTGGCGTGCTTTCCGCCGATTTGACGCTTCACCGCAAATTTGACGGCGAAATGACCGAAATTGTTTTGGGCAGGCAAAGCTTGCAAATGACTCTGGCTGAAACTTCGTCCGCAAATGCCACTGCGCTGCGTTCAGTTTTGCCATTTCTGAATCCAACGACACTTGGGCTGAAAAAATCCGCCGGATGCGGCGACCGGCTGGGACTGGCCACGCCAGGCCACATTCGAGCGATTCGCAATTCGACGATGGCACCGATTCTGGCGCAACAATCCATCCGCGAAAACTTCCGCACAGGCCGCACGCCGCAACAAGTGATGGACGAAGCCGTCTGGGGAATCTTTCAAGAAGGCTGGCGCGACGGATTTGGAGCCGACGCCGATCACTTGAAAAATACCGACGACATTGATTCCTGCGCAACAGCAGGTTTCACCTTTTACACCATTGATCCCGGCGAACACGTGGACAACGAAGCCAACACTGCGCCGGTGGAAGTTCTGAAAGCCAAAGTTACCGCGCTGGACTGGGCGGCCCTGGAAACAACCTGGGACGCGACGCAGACCGCGCTTGGCGGCAAAATTGATTTGGGAACATTCAGTGTCACCATCAGCGAAGAAGATTTGCTGCGTTCCGCCGCCAAATATGGTCGTGTTGTCGCACACACGGTCAAAATGTACCGCCACTTGGAAACGGTGATGGCTGGCAAAGACTTCGAATTGGAAATGAGCGTTGATGAAACCGAAACAGTAACGACCCTGGCCGAGCATATTTACATCGCACATGAACTGAAGAGGCTGGGCGTGAAATGGGTCAGTCTGGCTCCGCGTTACGTTGGCGATTTTGAAAAAGGCGTGGATTACATTGGCGATCTGGGTGAGTTTGAAAAATCCTTCGCGCAGCATCTGGCGGTGTCGAAAACCTTTGGGCCTTACAAGCTCAGCCTGCATTCCGGCTCCGACAAATTCAGTGTTTATCCGATTGCTTCGCGCGTCGCAGGGGAACTGGTGCATTTGAAAACCGCCGGAACCAGTTACCTGGAAGCCTTGCGCGCTATCGGCAAAGTCAATCCGTCACTGTTCCGCTCCATTGTGGCGTTTGCCAAAGAACGCTACCCGATTGACCGCGCCAGCTATCACGTTTCTGCCGAAGTCGAAAAGATGGCAAACGTGGATTCGCTGCCGAACGATCAATTGACGACTCTGCTGGACGATTTTCATGCGCGGGAGATCCTGCACGTCACGTTTGGTTCGGTGCTGCACCATCCTGAATTCCGCGAACCATTTTTTGCCACGTTACGCCGCAACGAAGGTGTCTATTACGACATGCTGGAAATTCATTTTGGCAAACACTTCGCGCCGTTTGGCGAAACATTGGCTGCCGCAAGCTGATCTGCACTCAAATTTTTTTTGGACAGCGTTGATGGGATTTATAAAACAAAACTCTTGAACGCTTTGGCGAATGACTAATCCTGTTCAAGACTGGCAAATCCTGTCTATGGTCATCTGTCCAAAAAGTTGCTGTGTTTCAAATTTTGATGCCAGTAACCACATAGTCCATATCAATTAGGAGACCCGATTCGATGAAACGCAACGCTAAGTTGTTTTTGGGATTATTGTTCGCCATCGCTGTTTTGCTTCCCGCCGGATGCAGTCAAAAACCGGATGGCGCAACTACCGGCAAAAAGCTGGCCTTTGTCACCAACAATCCTTCAGACTTTTGGACAATCGCCCGAAAAGGAACCGAAAAAGCGGATGAGGAATTGGCAGACGTGACCGTGGAATTCAAAATTCCCGCCGACGGCACCGCCGCCGAACAGAAGCGCATTATTGACGATCTGCTCGCCAGAGGTTTTGCGGGAATCGCAATTTCGCCTGTTGACCCCGTCAATCAAACAGAACTGCTCAATCAGACTTCGCAAAAAGCACTGGTCGTCACGCAAGACAGCGATGCGCCCGCCAGTCAGCGCGCGGTTTATGTCGGCACGGATAACGTTGCTGCCGGTCGCCAGGCAGGCCAGTTACTGAAAGAAGCTCTGCCGGATGGCGGAAAGATTGTCGTGTTTGTCGGCAAACTGGATGCTCAAAATGCCAAAGAACGCTTGCAAGGCATTAAGGAAGAAATTGCCGGAACGAAGATTGAAATTCTGGATACGCGCACTGACGATGCCGACCACGCGCGCGCCAAAGCCAACGCGGCGGATTCATTGGTCAAATATGCCGATGCCGCGGCCTTTGTCGGTTTGTGGTCATACAATGGCCCGGCCATCCTGAATGCGATCAAGGAAGCCAACAAAGTCGGCAAAGTCAAAATCATCTGCTTTGATGAAGAGGATCAAACGCTGGCCGGCGTGAAATCCGGTGAAATTGTCGGCACGGTCGTTCAACAACCGTATGAGTTTGGCTATCAGGCAATCAAAATCATGAGCCAGGTTTTGGGCGGAGATCGTTCGGGCATCCCGGCTTCGAAACAGGCTTTTGTCCCCACCTTGATCATCAAACAAAGCAACGTGGAAGAATTCACCACGAAGCTGAACAAGCTGCGTGGAAGGTAGATCCTGGATGTCGGATGTTAGAGGTTAGGAATAGCATGGGAGATTCTCTCAACTCCTAACATCCGGCATCTGACATCTTCCCACCAAAATCAAATGGCAAATCATTTGTTGGAGATGCGTGGTATTGGCAAACGCTTTCCCGGCGTTATAGCGCTAGACGGCGTAGATTTTCACGTCGATGCCGGGGAAGTTGTTGCCTTGCTTGGCGAAAACGGCGCAGGCAAATCCACGCTGATGAAAATTCTGGGCGGGGTGTACCAACCCGACGCCGGACAGGTGAGCGTAGATAGAGCGCCGGTGACGATCAATTCGGTCAATGATTCGATTGGCCTTGGAATCGGCTTTATTCACCAGGAATTAAATGTACTGGACAATCTGGACGTCGCCGCAAATGTTTTTCTGGGCCGCGAACCG
>CAYLJQ010000617.1:0-4433 GCA_964383955.1 uncultured Heliomicrobium sp.
AGGATCGCCCACCGAATTCGGAACCGCCACAGCCGTGCAGTTGAACAGTCCCACCGGCGTCGCTGTTGGTTCGGCGCACAAGGTTTACATCAGCGATTCAGGAAATCACAGGGTTCGCCAGGTGGACGGCACCTTGCTGACCACAATCGCCGGACGCGCGGGCCAAGGGTACAACGGCGACGGAACTCCGGCAGGATTGTTTACGCTAAATACTCCCACAGGAATCGGGGTCGCCGGAGCTGAGGTTTTCTTTTTGGATGCCGGAAACGGGCGATTGCGAAAAGTCGCCAGCAACACAATCAGCACGGTGGCCAGCGATGGTTCCAGCGGCTTTGCGGGTGACACAGGCCTGGCCAACATTGCCAAACTGGATGGGCCTTCGGGCGTGGCGCTGGATGCGGCGGGCAACTATTACATTGCGGACACGAACAATCACGTCATTCGCAAAGTCAACGCCAACGACGGCAAGATCAATACAATTGCCGGAACGCCGAACACCGCTTCTGTAAATCCTGGCGACACCAATGGCGATGGGGGCCCTGCACTCGCGGCAACATTTAATCGGCCTTCATCGGTTGCGGTGGACGCGAATGGAAATATTTTCGTCTCCGACACGGGTAACAACAGGATTCGGAAAATTGACACCAACGGCACCATCACGACGTTGGCAGGAATCGGTTCGCCATCCTTGAATGGCCCAAGCTCTGTTGCCGTGTTTAACGTCACGCTTTATTTCGCCGACCCAGGCAATCACGTCGTTCGACAAGTTCCCACAGCAGGCGGCACCGTCACAATTACCGCCGGGACACAAGGCTCGCTCGGCTTCACGGGTGACAACGGAGCCGCGACAGGCGCACGCCTGAACCGTCCCACCGGTGTGGCCGTCAACAGCGACGGAGACATTTTTATTGCCGACACCAACAACCATCGAATCAGGAGAGTTTCGGGCGGAGTCATCGGCACGGCTGTGACCCAGGGAATTCCGCGTTCGGGATTTGAAGGAGACGGTGGCCCTGCGTCTGCGGCACGCCTGAACTCGCCTTCTGCGGTGGGCGTGGATAACAACGGCAATCTGTACATTGTGGACAAAGGCAACAACCGCATCCGCCAGGTCAATGCCACCTCCAACATCATCAATACCGTGATCGGAAACGGTCAAATCGGCTTCAGCGGAGACGGCGGCCCAGCCACACTTGCCAAGCTAAGCCTGGCCAACTCCATCGCCGTGCATTCTTCCGGTGTGTATGTTGCTGACACTGGCAACAACCGCATTCGCCGGGCAATCGCGCCGCCGAACAGCGCGCCAAGCCTGACCAGCCCGGGAGACAAAACAATTAGCGAAGGCTCCAATCTTGGTTTCACCTTGCAGGCAACCGACGCAGACTCAACGCAAGCGCTGACCTATTCGATGACCGGAGCGCCGAGCGGAGCAACCCTGGACGCCTCAACAGGGGCATTCAGCTACACGCCAGCGTACAATGTTGTGCCGAACAACACAGGCGCAACGCAAACCTTCAACGTCACCTTTACAGTGACCGATGACGCCACGCCTCCGCTCAGCAATTCCAAGCCAATCGTGATCACCGTCAACAACGTCAATCGAGCGCCAATCGCTGATTCTGGGACGCTTCCGGCGACGGTGGAAGCCACTGGCCCCAGCGGAGCCAGTGTGCAATTGAGCGGAACGGCCAGTGATCCTGACGGCGATACGCTCAGCAGCTTCATCTGGTCTGACAACTTTTCAGGCAATACCAACACCATCGCTTCGCAATTGTCGGCGCAAGTGACGTTGGCGTTGGGTCAGCATTTGATCACGCTGACCGTCAGCGATGGAAAACCCAACGGAACCACCAGCACAGTCGGCAAAAACGTAAACGTGCAAGACACCACGCCGCCAGTTTTTACCAATGTCCCGGCGGACATTACGCAAACCATTGCGTCCGGAACCGGCGCGGTGGTGACATTCGCATTGCCAACGGCAACTGATGCAGTTTCAGGCAATCGCACAGTGACGGCGGCACCGGCTTCGGGGTCAACATTCCCTGTTGGAGTCACAACCGTTACGTTTTCGGCCAGCGATGCGGCAGGCAACGCAGCGACCAGAACATTCAAAGTCACTGTGAATTGCACCGGCTGTAATCCGCCTCCGACGCCTACACCAACGCCGACTCCGACTCCAACTCCCAGTCCGACTCCGACGCCATCTCCCACACCGACTCCGACGCCGACTGGCTCAATTTTCAACATCGCAGCCTTTGCTGGAAACGGCTCCTATGGCTCAACCGGGAACGGCGCGGCGGCGACCTCCGCGGCATTCAAACAACCCAGCGGAATCGCGGCTGACGGAAATGGAAATGTCTACGTTGCGGACTCCGAAGCGCGCGTAATTCGCAAAATCAACGGCGGCACAATCACGTTGTTGGCGGGAACCGGACTCAAAGGCTTTGCGGGAGACGGCGGCCCGGCGCTTTCCGCCAGGTTCAATGACCCATATGGATTGGCCTACCACGCGGGAACCAATTCGCTTTATGTGGCCGACACGGGCAATCACCGCATCCGCAAAATTGATTTGGGCACCGGCAACATTTCGACAATCGCCGGAGCCGGCATTGCTGCCTTGGGCGGAAACGGCCCGGCAAATAGCGCCTGGATCAATTCGCCAACGGCCGTAACCGTTGATGCGGCTGGTAATGTTTATTTCGCAGACACGGGCAACAACCGGGTGTGCAAAGTTTCAAGCGGGAATCTGACAACGATTGCCGGAACGGGCGAAGTCGGAAACAGCGGGGATGGAGCCGTGGCAACTTCGGCAAAATTGAACCATCCGACTGACGTTGCGGTCAGCGGCGACGGAGCGACTGTGTACATTGCTGACCGTGGCAACAATCGCATTCGCAGAATGACAGGCACAACCATCAATCACTTTGCCGGATTGAGCAATGGCACTTCAGGGTTTGGCGGTGATGGCGCAGCGGCAAACCTGGCGCAACTTAATGCGCCCACCGGCATTGCATTGGATTCCGCGGGCAATCTGCTCATCACTGACACGGACAACGAACGCATTCGCAAAGTCACTGTCAGCGATGGAGTGATTAACACCGTTGCCGGAAACGGTACTGCAGGAAATTCTGGAGACAGCGGAGCCGCAACCGCCGCGACGGTGGATACGCCGACGGCAATCGCAATTGACAGTTCCGGCAACATTCTTTTCTGCGATTCCGGCAACTTGCGCGTTCGACGTTTGACAGTGAGCGGCCCGCCGAACAATGCACCGGTTCCGGCACAGCTTGCCAATCAAAGCTTGAACAAGAACCAGCAGTTGAATGTCGCGTTGTCGGCCACGGATGCGGACAACGATCCTGTGACCTTCTTGCTGGTTCCGTCGCTGCCGTTTGTCACGATCACAAACGCAAACGCAGCGGCCCGGACGGCGACGTTGTTCATCAATCCGAACAACGCGAACGCAGGCGTGTACAACGTCCAGGTCAAAGCCGAGGACAACAAAGGCGGTTCAAACCTGACGCCAGGTTTCACCATTACGGTCAACGACCCGAATGGTCCGCCGCCAAACCAACCGCCAGTAGCCGTCGCCAACTCGTTGCCCTCAACCGTCCAGGCGACCGGACAAACCGCAACGGTAAATCTGGATGGAACTGGCTCCAGCGATCCGAACAACGATCCGCTGACTTACAGTTGGACGGACAACGGCCAGGTGATTGCGACAACGGCGCAAGCCAGCGTGCAGCTTGGCGTTGGTCCGCATTCGATTGTGTTGACGGTGAATGACGGCAAAGGCGGGACGGATTCAACAGATCCGCAATCCGTGACAGTGACGGCAGCTCCATCGGAAGAACTTGCAATTCAATCTCTGTCACCTTCCAGCGGCAAACGAGGCACGAACGTGACTGTGACCATTACAGGAACCGGTTTCATTCCCGGACAATCCGTTGTCAGCATTAACGGAGGCGCTGTTTCCATCACGGTCACACAAATGACAAGCACGACGATCACGGCAAAGTTTGCCATTGCCAATTCGGCGCAAACTTCAACGCGAAACGTGACCGTCACCAATCCCGGAGGCGTGTCGGCCACCAAGACCGGCGCGTTTTCCGTTCAGCCTTAGTCGGTTTTGCGCGGGAAACCATTCGCTATGTAGCTATTTGCAGGTGCGTGCGGCTTCTTGATTTGGTGGAACAGGTTCAGAACCTGTTCCACCCCTGAATGTACGGGTCGCACTCGACTGAAAACCGCTATAAACACATCGGGCAGGGAGAAAACCTTTTCTCCCTGCCCGATATTTTTCTGCTTAATCAAAGTTTGCCCTTCTACACATTCACCTGAATCAAGTCTTTCAACTGTTCACGACGAGCGCGCATATTGGCGATGAATTCATCGAACAGGTATGTTGCATCGTGCGGGCCAGGGCCGGCTTC
>CAYLJQ010000618.1:0-4429 GCA_964383955.1 uncultured Heliomicrobium sp.
AGATGTCGCGAATCAGCATCGCAAGAAATTAAATCACCGGCGTTCCCTTCAACGCTTGGAACCCCTTACCGAAAAAACTCGACCCAAAACTCAGGAGAATTCTATGTTGATGACTTTTTGCGCACTGCTGTTGTGTTTGATGCCTGGCAGTGTCCCCGCTGCTATGACTACTCAAAATAGCCGGGAACCGATTGAATATAAATTGCTGGCCACCAACAAAACCTCAACGATGGAAAAAGAAATGAATGCTGTCGCGGCTGAAGGCTTTCGTTTTGAAGGAACGATGGGCGGCGAAACGGCTGGCGGCGGCAATGAAATTGTAGTGATTATGTCTCGCCGCGACAGTTCCAAAAGCGAGCGTTTGCAGTACAAGCTGCTGGCGACGAACAAAACTTCAACGATGCAGAAGGAGTTGACCCAAGCGGGCGCTCAAGGATTTTCTTATGTCGGCCAGTCTATTTACGACTCCGCTTTTGGAGGCAGAGAAGTTGTAGTGATTTTGGAACGGAACGACAAAGTGAAAACGACATACGAATATAGGCTGCAAGCGACCAGCCGAACTTCGACGATGCAGAAAGAATTGAATCTGGTCGGGCGCGATGGCTTTCAGTTCTGCGGAATCACGGTGGCTGAAACGTCATTCGGCGGCAGAGAAGTCGTCAGCATCATGCGGCGCGCGAAGTAGATTGGAGCGGAGTGCAGCCAAAGAAGCGTCGCACTCCGCAAACGAGTTATTTGCCCTTGGCGATTGTTTTCAGAAGTCTGTCGGCGTGATTGCGTGCAATCAGCGGAACGCCTTCGTCCAGTTTGATGTTGTTTAGCAAAGGAACGAAGCGATTGGGGTCTGCGATTCGCTTCGAGCGCAAATCGTCGTCCAGCATTCTCATTTGCGCTGGGGTGGAAATTGGATCCGTTGACCGCACGACCTCAATTTCAAAAAAACGCGTTTCCTGTGTGACGATATTCTGAAAAATATCGCGCAACTGGGACATGGCCGGGTTGTCGGTGTAATTGAATTTGACCGTGCGCTCTTTACCATTGCGCGATTGCGTAATGGTCACGGTTCCCAAATGCGAAAAATCCTTTTTGTGCTGGTAATCTTCCTGGCTGGCCAGAAAGTTCAATTGGTCGAAAAGCGATTGAATGCGGGCGAGCAGAGTTTGGGAAAGCTCCAAATCATTGACGATCTCTTCGTTGTCTTTCTTTTGAAATCGAAACTTGCCGCGTCCTGAGCCGTCAAACTCGACTTCCTGAAGCGGCGTGGTGAATTTTTCGTTTTCGAATCGGTAGTGATAAGAAGCTGCGGACGATTTCGCTCCGGTTTCAGGGCTGCTGGTTTGAGAAAGTTTGAGAGGAATTTGCGAATAAGATTCGCTTTGAAGCGCGATTGCAAGGATGACGACGTACAGTGCGGGTACAAATTTGTGCATAAGTAAATGTGGAAATAGCCAGTAGTTCGTCGGCAACTACTGGCTACTATCAACTGACCATTCGATTACTCTCCGCTGCTTTGCGCGGCAGCCGCTTTTTTCTTGCCAAAAGGTTCAGCCAAAAATCCTTTGGCCGCTTCCTGGGCGTTGTCGTAATTGTTGCCGTTGCTGATTGCTTTGTTGTATTCAGCGACGGCGCGTTCACGCTGGCCAACCATATCCCAGCAATTGCCGCTGTAAATATACGACCAGACTTCGATCCAATCGGGCCGCAAATTTCCGCTGAGCGTTTGCTCGAAAGCATCCAGACCTTTTTTCCAATTGCGCTGCGCGACGTACAGCAAGCCCATGTTGTACCAAGCCCACGAATTGCCGCGGTTGAGTTTGATCGCCGCCTGGAATTGTTGCTCCGCTTCGACGTATTCCATTTCGCGGAAATGTTCGATGCCGCGACGAACGATGACGCCTTCGCGCAAGGTTTCCGACGTCCGAAGCAGCTTGGTGTCCGGATCAGCCAAGACTTCTACCGGGTTGCTCTTGGTATTGATGTCAAAATCCGCGGACGTACCTTTCAGCCAGATGGTCTGGCGTTCGTTGCCCGCTTCGGTTTTCAGCAGGATGTCCACCGGCATTTCAAAGGTGTCCAAATCCTGTTTGATCGTTCCGCGCACACGGAAGGTGCTGTCTTTGGTTCTGGAGATGATGTATTCCGCGCGGAACTCCGGCACGCCGGTCGAATCCACCCATTGACCAAAGAAGAAGCGCAAATCGCGTCCGGCAGCTTTTGAGGCAAAAGCTTCAAACTCATCCAGCGAGATGTTTTGCCCGTTATACTGCTGGTAATAATCCTGAAGCATTTTGTCGAACGTTGGCTCGGTCATCAGTTGGCGCAGCATATTCAAAACCAGCGCGCCTTTGTTGAACACGATCGAACGGAAGGCCGGAGTTTGATCGTCAAGCTGTTTCGGAGCGTTGCGGATTGAGGCCGATTGTTCGAACGCCAGCGCTTTTTCCAGTTGCGCCTGGACGGTTTGCTGGAATTGCGATTCGTTCAGTTCCTGTTTCTGGTACAGCAGCGTGCTGAATTCGGCCAGGCCTTGCGACAGCCAGGTATCGTCAAAGGATTTCAGGCCGACGGATTGTCCCCACCATTGGTACGCGACTTCGCGGGCCAGTTTCTCGTCAATGCCGGAAGTCAGTGCGCGTGGCGAAACAAACATGGTTCCGGGACCGCTAAATGTTTCCAGCGTTTCTTCGTCGGTTTCGGCAATGATCAGTTTGTTGCCAAAAGCATAACGACCGAACTTCGATGAATAAAATTCCAAGTGCTGGCCGATGACTTCCATCGCATGATCCGCCCATTTTTCATCCCCTGCTTTGACGTAAAAATCCACGGTGAAACCGCCAACTTTCAGGGTTCGGATCAGATATTTGCCGGCTGCCAAACTGCCCGGCAACACAGGTTTGGTGCTGACAAATTTATAAATCGAATACTCGGCTTTGGTTTTGGGATCAACCAGCGGGACGGCGGCGACAGGCTGTTCACTGTATCCGACAGCCATAATGTCTTTGGGAACTTTCAGGTCAATTTCGTATGTCGCGCGGTCGGCGGCATATTCGTGGAAGGGAAACCAGCGCGCAGAATAAAACAGGTACGAACCCGAATCGCCGACATACGCCAGCCGCGCATTGGCGATCACGCCGCCTTGGGCCGATTCCAGTGCGCCTTCGTATTCAAAAACCAAGGTTACGGGCTGACCGGTTTTGGCGACGCTGCCCAGGTCAACACGAACATTCATGTTTTCTTTTGCGTCCTGAATGAACTGCAAACCGGGATTTTCCAGCGCAGCGTCCGGCGTTTTCCCCTGGCCGGGTTTTTGAGGCTCTTTGTTCAGGTTTGCTTTGGGGGAAGTGACAGGTTTTATAACTTTCGACTCAGCAGCTTTGGCGGCGGTGCGAATTGCGCTGGTTGGTTCGGGGCCAGCCATTGCAGTGGTCGCCGGTTGGTCGGTCCGCGTAATGGTTTTGATCGCCAGCGAACCGTTCATTTCGAAAATTACGGTGCGCGTGTCGCTGAGCGGTATAAACCGGACCTCGGTTCTGGCTCGCAATAGCTGTTCAGCCGGAATCAATTCGGCGTCAATTTTGTAATGCTGAACGTCTATGTCGGCAATGCCTTTTTGAGCATTTGCCCCGCGTGGAGCCAGCGCGAACAGCGCGATAGCAATCGCCAGCATTCCGATCAGGCCAGTCAAGAATTTCCTCTTCATCTCCTCGTCCCCATTTGTTTGAATCTTGAATCGTTGTACTGCATTTGCGGCGCGGCGATTATAGCCCTCACCAATTGCTTTGTGAATCTTCGCTTGGCTGAACGCTGGCAAAGGGCAAACTTGCAAATTGGTGGTATGGGATAGGTGGCAGGTGGTAGGAAGGCAAGGATTTAGCTGGCACCCGCGTAAACGGTCCCCGGCTACGATCTTTATGGCATAATCCTGTCCACTTTCGAGGCATTCAGATGAAGCACTTGCTGAAGTTTTACCGATACATTTTCGACTGGGAAAATTACCCGTTGCTGATCCGGGCGATTGAAGCAGCGCGCCTGGTCAGAAGGCATTTGCCGGAGCAGGCAATGTCGCCACATTTTGCTTCGGCGGTGACGGCGGTCGAGGGGCTTTATCTTTCGCCCCAAGCCGGATGGAAGATTTCCGAAGAAGAGAAAATTGCGCGGTTTGCCGCGTTTGTCACAGCGTTTCCGGTCGAATGGGGCAAATGCGTTCAGCAGTCTTTGATCATTTACCGGCTGCTGAACGGATACGGAATTCCGGCCAAAATCTGTTTTGGCGTCAGCCGCGATAAGGCGACAACCGAAGGCCACGCCTGGGTGGTCAAGCTGAGCGACCCGAACCGCCCCTTTGCCGAAAAGACGGATCCGAACGAAAAATTCGCAATGGTTTATACTTCGCGGCAACCAGAAGTGGGCTGAAATTAGTTGAAGTGAC
>CAYLJQ010000619.1:0-4426 GCA_964383955.1 uncultured Heliomicrobium sp.
TTGTAAACCACCTGTTGTCCACCGCGATACGCCACGGGCGCTTGGGCGACATTCTGGTTGTTTTGATAAGCGTCTGCGTATCCCTTCTTAAAACCTTCGTTATAACCTTCGCGGTCGGTTGCGGCGATGTTGGATGTTTGCCCGCTTACACCAGCCTGAAAGCCTTCATCGTAGCCAGTTTTGAAATCCTTCAAATAGAAATTTTCATTTTCGCCGGTCGCTTGCTGTGGTTGACCCTGGGTCAGAGACAATTTGCTTTCTTCTGCAGAAGTTGATTGGGGAGAATCAAAAACTCGTCCAAATGCAAATCCCGATAGCAACAACGCGCAAGCCGCGCTGATCGCAATAATTCGTTGTTTCAATGTCATGGTTGTGTTCCTCCTTGTTCGAAAAAATAACTTGGGGGAAGTGAGAGGGTAAATTGATGTGCAAGCTTAATGCCGTGGAGCTCTTATTTAAGAAAATCGTGTAAGTCGTTTTATTTGCTCGATTAAAAGAGGTCAGATTCTAATTTTTAATTCAGGTCCCACCGCAAATCGAATGGGCGTCCCAACAAACTACACGATCCGGTTTATAGAGTTTCGTTTCTGGACAGACAACAAACTTTGTTTGTGACTGAAACCTTTTTGCTGAAAGAGCCACTCACCCGCGTCAAACGAATCCGATCAATTCACAACCCAAATTAGGAGAGAGCTATGAGTAAAAAACTTTGGATCATTGGTGTGCTTGCTTTGATGGCAGTTTGCACGCTCAGCTTTGTGGCGTTGGGCCAGGAAAAGTTGCAAGCTCAGGAAAAATCGCTAGCTTGCAATGACAGTTGGAACAACGGCAACCGCGTTGGTCATTGCCTGATGAAAGAACAGTTGATTGCCGCGACTGGCTCGCTAACGGTTGATGGCAAAAAGAATGGCGGCGTTTCAGTCAAAGGTTGGGAGCGCCGCGAAGTGCTGGTTCGCGCCAAAATTCAAAGCTGGGCTGAGAACAAATCCGAAGCCGAATCCATCGGCAATCAGGTTCGCATCGAAACCGCCGGATCAAACGTTTATGCTGAAGGTCCGACAAGCGACAACGAACAATCATGGTCGGTCAGTTACGAAGTCTTTGTGCCTCACAATTCCAACTTGTCGCTGAAAGCCAACAACGGAGGGATCAGCATTTCAAGTGTTCGCGGACAAATCGAATTCTCGACAACCAATGGCGGCGCAACATTGAAAAATCTGGCCGGCAACGTGCGCGGAAACACCAAAAACGGTGGTTTGACGGTTGTGCTTGAAGGCAATCGCTGGGATGGCGAAGGAATGGATGTCATCACCACAAATGGCGGCGTGAACCTGCAAGTGCCGGAAAACTATTCAGCGCATTTGGAAGCCGGAACGGTCAATGGCGGGATGAAATACGACATTCCCATCACCGTTCAAGGCGAAATCAAAAAAGAATTGTCGGCGAATTTGGGATCAGGTGGCGCTCCGATCAAGGTCAGAACAACCAACGGAGGCGTTTCGATCAAACAAAAGTCCGGAATTTGACTTGCTTGAAAAGGAGCGATTGCCGAAATCGCTCCTTTTCCCACGAATGTTCCTGCCGCAGCAAAATCCTCTTTGAGCTAAAAAAAGCCGTGCTATACTCCGCGCGCTTTTGGCGAGACTTCAGCCGTAAACCTAGCCAGTCGTCATCAGCGCAACAAACAAGAAGCAGTACTTGAAAACTCTCTGCCCCCGTAAATTCTTCTTTTAGCAGCATCCATCGTCATTATGTTTCTGAGTTTGGCAGTAACTTGAAATCGCCTGTTGCAGCAGAAAACTGCGCAACCGGAACGAACTTTCACATCGGCTACAGACAATCGGTCGCAGGCTCCATCAGCCCGGAGCTTGGAGGAGGATTTTCATGCTCTCGAAAGACTGGGATCAACGAAAAAAACAATACGACTTCATCATCATTGGCTCCGGTTATGGCGGAGCCATCAATGCCGCCCGCATCACCGCCGCAAAACCATCGCCTTCCGTCTGCATTCTGGAACGCGGCAAAGAATGGGAAGTTGGAAAATTTCCCGACAATCTGTTGGAAGTACAACAGGCAGTTCGTCACGACGTTTTCAACCCGACAGGGCTTTATGATTTTCAGCTTTTCCCGGATGTGACGGTGATGAAAGGCAGCGGCTTGGGCGGCACTTCACTGGTCAACGCCAATGTCGCCATCGTGCCTGACGAAGAAACTTTCCAGCAATTGGCCTGGCCGAAAAATATCAAACTGTCTGAACTAAAACCCTTTTACGACAAAGCCCGAACAATGCTTGGAGCACGCCCTCACAAACGCGGAACGGCTTCGGATGCGAACGCATTTTTGAAGGTCAAAGGCCTGGACAAACGAGCGCAGGAACTTGGCACTAAAGAATTTGCGCTGAACATCGTCGTCACGCAGGAAGACGGCAAAAACGCCGCTGGCTTTGATCAAAAAGCCTGCGTGGATTGCGGCGATTGCGTGACCGGCTGCAACACTGGCGCGAAAAACACCTTGTACATGAATTATCTGCCGACGGCTCACAAACAGGGCTGTGACATTTTCACCAAAGTCGAAGTGAAATGGATTGAAAAGCTGGCAACCGGCGGCTGGCGAGTTCACGGCGTGCGGTACAAAACACTTGGTTCGGATGATTTCACGATGGACACTCGCCACGTCATTTTGTCTGCCGGTTCGCTGGGCACGCCGGAAATTCTACTGCGGTCTGAAATACATGGATTGTCGCTGTCGCCGAAGCTGGGAACGCAGTTTTCCGGCAACGGCGATTTTTTTGCGATGGCGTACAACACCGATCATCAATTGAACACGATTGGTTTTCCCGGCAAGAAGCAAAATCACGAATGGGCAAAGCGTGGCAATGCGCCCGGCCCCAGCATCGTCGGCGCGGTGTCTTACGGATCGAAAGACACGCCATTGGATAAACGCATTCTGGTCGAAGATTTTTCGTTCCCTAGCTCTTACCTGAATCTGGCCATGGGCGCATTGCGATTGTTTGGCCGCGCAGGGGAGGACATGGACTTCGGCGACGAAAAGCAGGAGCGGAAACGAATGGACAAAGACGTCGCCTGGAATCTTTACAAGGAAAACAACGGCGCGCTGAACCATTCGATGTTGTACTTGATTATGGGCCACGATGATGCGCAGGGCCGTTTGCACTTAAAACGCGAAAACGGTCACGTTGAAATTGATTGGGACGACGCTGGTCGGCAACAAGTGTTCAATCTGATCAACGAAGAGATTCGCCGCCATGCCCGCTCGCTCGGTGGAACCTTCCTAACCAATCCGCTGTGGAGCATTACGCCGACCAAAAATCTGCTGACGGCCCATCCACTCGGAGGCGCTCCTCTTGGCGATGATTATCAGCATGGCGCAGTGGATGAATTTGGCCGCGTTTTCGCCAGTGATGGCAGCATTCACGACGGATTGTTTGTCGCCGATGGCTCGCTGGTTGCCACCGCGCTGGGCGTCAATCCCTTCCTGACGATTTCAGCGTTGTCCGAACGCATTGCTGATCGCATCGTTCGTAATCTGGGCGGCGAAGCCTATCCGGCTCGCCCGACAAAAGTCGTCGTGCCGGACATCCAGCCGCAAGACGCGCTGCTCTACAAAGAAGCCGACTTGGAACGGCTGTTCCAACGTTTGCAAACCGGCAGCATTGAAACGATGGCCAATTCCGGCGAAGTCAAAATTGATACCGATAAAGGCTTGATCCGAAACGACACCGTTTGGAAAGGCGTTTTTCCGCAAGGCCATGTGCTGAATCGCTTTTCGACAGCGTTCAACGCCAGCTTCAAAAAGAAATTCACCAAACAACCGGACGGCAAATTCACGGGACTCACCAGCGATTCGGATGGTCGTATCAATGCGCTGAACACGCTGGAAGAAATCAACATCACCGAACGCACAGGCACGCTGGAACCCGGCAAGTACATTTTGCTGAAATACACCGAACCACAATGGCGCGGGTTTTACGACATTTTCAAAGTCATCAACGACAACTTGCTGATCGGGCGCGTTTACCTGGGCAGTTATCCGAAAGGCCACAGGCTATTCACCTTCCCGATGGTTCGAGCCTATGGCCTGGATCACATGACCGTTGCCGATCACAAATCCATTTGGGACAACGGCGCGCTGCCGACCAAAGAACAGCTTGCCGGTTTGTGGGAAATGCGAATGGTATCGAACGCCAACAACACTGGCGTTGTGGCGTATCTGAAGTTCGATCACAAACCCGATGGCCGATTGGAAGCTCGCTATCAGTTTCTGGGATTGATCGAAGGTCTGGCGGATCCAACCTTCGGCCAAGACCATTTCCGTATGGATGACTTCACGCCGTTTCACGATGAAATCCGCTTTGTGAACCAGGACATGCTGGTCGGCCAATACTTCACCGATGGCAGACCTCCGT
>CAYLJQ010000620.1:0-4405 GCA_964383955.1 uncultured Heliomicrobium sp.
CACCTTTTTGAGAGGCGACCTGCATGGCTGCGGCGATCATTTTTGAACCAATGCCGGACCTTCGCCAGTCAGGGGCGACTGCCACATTATCAATTTCAAGCTCATCAGCGACCAGCCATCCGGAAAAACAGCCGATAACGTTAGAATCTTTATCCAGCGAAACAAGTAAGACAGAAACTGGTTCTTCCAGAAGCTTGGCGTAGCCTTCTGCGCCCCGCGAACTGAGTTGGCAACATTGCTCAAGTTCAACCACCGAGGAAATATGCTCGACAAGCATTTGGGAAATCCCGACTTCCAACTCTCCTCTCAATCCTTTCTTTTGATTTCAGCGTCCGATGGGCGAACATAGTGCGGTCGCAAGCTAGAGTCACCACTGCCAAGACTGAGAGCTGGAACACGAAGAGCAATCGTTTCAGCCACAGAGCTAAAAGACGGCTTAAAATGCCAATTTGGCATGTTGGTCAGTGGTTCTTCTGAAATGCTACCCACAACAAACAAGGACTGGCTTTTCCAATCGGAACTGAGTATAGAAGCAAGAGAGCCAACCTGATCAGCCCCAAGTCGCTCAACCGTTCCTATCTCTGTAACTCTGCAAACTCCTGAATAGACCTCGTTGCGCCCTGCCGCAATCAAAACCAGAATATCGCCGACGACGTTTGAACTGAGAGCCATAGCCTCAATAGAGTTAACACCAACCGCCGGTTTGCCAAGCGAGTGAGCCAATCCCCTGACGGCAGCAAGCCCAACTCTAAGACCGGTAAAACTACCCGGCCCTGTCGCAACAGCAAAGATTTCAATTTCGCCAAGACTGATTCCGGCAGTTTTTAACAATTCAGCAATTTGAAGAAAAAATGTTCGCGAGTGAGGCACTGAAGCATCACCTTTGAGCGAGGCGATCAGCTTATTTCCTCTAGCCAAAGCAAATCCAGCGCATGAAGAGGAAGTATCAACGGCTAAAACTATCGGCGGCGTGGCATCATTGAAGTTGAGGTTTGACATATTTCGAGCGCGGATTATATCTTCCAGTCACGGGCTAACAAAGTGACTCTCAGTCCGTTTCCGATGATTCATCACATCAACTTTAGAAAGGCACGACAAAATGTCTTCTGACAAAAACGCCGGGCAGCTAACGCCTATGCTGCGCCAGTTTTACGAAATCAAAAAACAGTATCCCGGAACGCTTCTGTTTTTCCGCATGGGTGATTTTTACGAACTGTTTTTTGACGATGCGATCATCGGCGCCCGCGAAATGGAAATCACCTTGACGGCTCGGCACAAGGAACGCGGGGTTCCAATCCCAATGTGCGGAATCCCTCATCACGCCGTGACGGGTTATATTGCCAAGTTGGTCAAGAAAGGGTTTCGGATTGCCATTTGCGAACAAACAGAAGATCCAAAGTCCACCACCAAGTTGGTCAAACGCGACGTTGTCAGGGTCGTCACACCTGGAACTGCACTGGAAAGCCAGTTGCTGGAAACAAAACAAAACAGTTATCTCGCCTCAGTTTGCGGAGCAGGCAGCGGAATGGGGCTGGCCTTGCTTGACCTGTCAACAGGCGAGTTTCTAGCGACGGAATTTTTAGGAGAATCAGCCTGGCAAAAAGTTCAGGAGCAAATTGAAATTTTTTCTCCACGGGAACTCATTTTTCCCAATTCCCTGTCTCCCTTGGTCGGCCACAAACCTAGGAAGACCGTTCAATCCTCTGAACCACCCCAATCAATTGAAAAGGAAACGGCGGCTTCGTTATCAGCCTCAAGTCCGCAGCCTGACACTCAATCACCTGCCTCGTTATCAGAACCGGGGGCTTATGAATTGAAAAATGTGGCTTTAACTCCAGTTGATGATTGGCTGTTTGGGTTTGACCACGCAGATTCTTTGCTCAGAACTCAGCTTAATGTCAGTTCGCTGGACGGTTTTGGTTTGAGCGGACACGAATTCGCAGTATGTGCTGCGGGTGCCGCGGCGCACTATATTCATGAGACTCAAAAAGCGCAGGCTTCACACCTGACGGAAATCACCTATTTTGAGTCCAGTGAATTCCTAGTACTCGATTCGACGACGGTCAGCAACCTGGAATTGGTGAAGGCGACGGACGATGTGGCGGCGCATTCTTTGGTTGGAGTTTTGGATGAAACGCTGACCGGGATGGGCGCTCGAGCGTTGAGACAATGGATTGTGCGCCCATCGGTCAAGCTTGGAGAAATTCAGGCGAGGCTGGATGCAGTCGAAGAATTGCGAAGCTCCACAATCAAACGCGATCAGTTGCGGCGACAACTTGAACCGATGGGAGACCTGGAAAGGCTTTGCGGAAAAGTCACGCTTGGCCGAGCCAACGCGCGCGATCTGATTGCGCTGCGGCTTTCCATCGAAATCATTCCGCGATTGCGGCAAACTTTGGGCGACAGCCGCTCTTCCCTGCTTCAAGTGTTGAACGAAAGCCTGGATGAACTCGACGATGTGCGAAGCTTGATTGCCGAAGCGATTGCCGATGAACCTCCGGCTGCTGCGAACGAAGCGGGAATGATCCGCGATGGGTTCAATCCCGAACTCGATGAGCGTCGCAATCTGGCGCACAGCGGCAAAAGCTACATTGCCGCCATCGAAGCACGCGAACGCGGACGCACGAATATTTCCACGTTGAAGGTAAAGTTCAACAATGTCTTCGGCTACTTCATTGAAATCAGCAACTCCAACAAAGATCGCGTCCCGCCGGATTACGAGCGCAAACAGACACTGGTCAACGCAGAGCGCTTCACGACCCCGGAACTGAAAGAATACGAAGCCAAAGTTCTGGGCGCGGAAGAGCGAATCCTGACAATCGAAATTGAACTGTTCAACGACGTTCGCCGCCGAGTGGCCCTGGAAGTAAAACGCATTCAAGGCGTGGCGCGAGCCGTGGCGACGCTGGACGTGCTGGCTTCTCTGGCCGAAGTCGCCGCGCAGCGAAATTACGTGCGGCCACAGCTTCACGAAGGCGACGAGATTGAAATTCGCAACGGGCGTCACCCAGTGATTGAGACTTTGGGGGAACGGTTCGTGCCGAATGATCTTTGCGTCAACAACACGACCGAACGGCTGCTGATCATCACCGGCCCGAACATGGGCGGTAAGAGCGTTTTCCTGAAGCAGGCAGCATTAATAATCGTGATGGCGCAAATGGGAAGTTTCGTTCCAGCGACTTCTGCAAAAATTGCGCTGGTGGATCGCATCTTTACGCGTGTCGGAGCTTCGGACAATTTGGCGCGCGGACGTTCGACTTTTATGGTTGAGATGGTGGAAACCTCGAACATCTTGAATACTGCGACGCCTCGCAGCCTGGTTTTGCTGGATGAAGTTGGTCGAGGCACCGCGACTTTCGACGGATTATCTCTCGCCTGGGCCATTGCCGAATACCTGCATGATCATGATCGGCATTCCGCGAAAACGCTTTTTGCGACTCACTACCACGAGATGACAGAACTTTCGAAGCTCCGCCCCGGAGTTCGCAATTACCAAGTCGCCGTCTCGGAATCGAAAGGCGAGATTGTCTTCTTGCGAAAAGTCGTCGAAGGCTCTGCAAGCAAAAGCTACGGAATTGAAGTCGCCAAGCTGGCTGGCTTGCCGAAAACCGTCGTCGAGCGTGCGCGGGAGATTCTGAACAATCTGGAGCAAAACGAATTGGATGTGACGGGCAAACCAAAATTCGCCAAGCATCTGAAAAAGCCCAGCAGGCACGTCAACCAAATGTCGTTGTTAGAAGCGTTTGGAGAAGAAGTTGAAACTACGGGATGATCTTGGACAGGATTGGCACGATTGGTCCTAGATGAAGCTACAAAAAGAAATAGGCGCGACAGTCGTGGGATTGCCTGTCGCGCCTGATAGTGCGGTTACCTTTCCTCACCCTTGGTAACCGCTGACACCGTCAGTGGAACTAACCACCTGGTATCTCGTTGCCCCACCTAAGCTACTGCAACCACGATGCCAAAGACTGTCACCCTCTCAAAAAAGCCAGAAACATCAATAATGACAGGCCTTCCAGCGCTTTTGCTACGTTGTAAGCAGTTACGCTTTCTTGATCCCTTCGAGCAGTTTTTACACAAAGCACCGGGAATATTTTTCACAAAGCGGCTCTTCACCAGCAATTGAAGGAAATAACCGAGTAAATTTGGGAGCTATGCCAATCAAGCCATTGCTGAACTACCATCACCAGCTCTGGTAAGTCTGACGTGGTGGTCTTTTTTGTGGGATAAAGTCAGTTCTTGTACGACTTTGTGTTGACTAACTCATGCTCGGTGCCTAGAATCCCGGCACCTTATCAAAAGCAGTTCACAAGCAGTGTCATTTATTAGCCCCGATCCTTTAAGACAAAGCGGTCAGCTCTTTGGGGGTCTTACCTGTTCACAATCCACGCGCAGATTGTGAGAC
>CAYLJQ010000621.1:0-4400 GCA_964383955.1 uncultured Heliomicrobium sp.
CCAGACTGAATGTTACTCACGCTTTGAGTGCTATTATCGTTTCCTTACAACCGAGGCGGTGCGGGTTTAATCGGTTTGTCCCAGGCGTGAGCGCCTTTGACCTTTAGTTTGCGTTTGTAGACTTTGTCGCCACAGGTGGCAAACAGCGTGTCGTTGTCCGCTCCGCCGAAGCTGAGGTTGGAAATTCTGCCGTTCGGCGTGGGGATGATGGCGTTGACGCGACCAGCCTGGTCGCAGATTTGAATGCCCATCTTACTGGTGACGTACAGACGACCGTCGCGGTCTACGCGCATGCCGTCGGCCTGGCTGATGTCTACTGTGTCGGGAACGTGCAGCCAATAGTATTGCTGTTTGAATTGCACGGTGCCGTCCGCTTTCAGTTGGTAGCTGTACACCCAGTGCGAACGGTAATCGTCAACGTAAAGCAATGTTTGATCGGGCGACAACGTGATGCCGTTGGCGTATTTGATGCCGGTGTCTATGACCTTCTTTTCGCCGTTCGGTTTGATCAACCAAACATTGCTCTGTTCAACCGCCGGGACGTTCGGTTCGGTGACATAAATGTTGCCATTATTTGCCACGACAATATCGTTGCCGCGAATGCCTTCGGCAATGACGGTCGCTTTGCCAGCGGCGTCAAAAGCCACAATTTGCTGGATGCCGTTGACGGCGTACAACCGGCCATCAGGCCCGAACGCTTGCCCGCTGGCGCGATTGGAATCGGTGACAAATTCGCTGACTTTGCCGTCCAGACCGGCTTTGAAAATCTTGTTGTTGTTTCCGTCGGTGAAAAAGACTTCGCCTTTGGCGTTGGCAACGGGGCCTTCGGTGAAGCGGTGGCCTTCGCTGACCAGTTGCCAGCCTTCGCCGGGAAGCAGCAAATCGTTGAGAAAGTTGTTTTTGGTCGCGCCGGTTTTGACCGGAGCAGGCCAGTCTTTCCACAGCCATTTGATTGCGTCTGGGAAAAGGGATGTGCCGTGACGTCCATTGTGCGCGCCTTCGCCCCAAACGTGTTGGACTTCGTAGCCGGAAAACACCAGCGAGCGTTCCATCGCCTGATTCGCCATCCACCAATCGCCGCCGTAAATGTTCAAATCGTTCGATCCATCCTGCAAAAACACGCGAATGGGTTTGGCTTCAAACTTACGAATCAGCGTCGAGTATTCGTGACCTCCGCGCAAGCCGACGTAAGTTCCAATTGTGCTGAACACACGGCTGAAGGCGTCCGGACGTTCCCAGGCAGCAGTGAACGCGGCAATCGCTCCCGATGATGAACCGCCGATGGCTCGGTCATTGCCGCTTTTTGACAAGCGAATTGCTCGGCCATCGCTGGTCTTTTTGGTTTCCACGTCCGGCAGGATTTCTTCCAGAAGGAAGCGAGCGTAGTTATCGCCAAGCCCGTCATATTCAAAGCTTCGGTTGAACCGATCCAGCGCAGTATTAGGATCTCCGGGGCGGACTTTGCCGTGCATGACGAAGACGCCGATGGTGACGGGGATTTCTTTTTTGTGGATCAGATTGTCGAACACGACAGGCGCGTTCCATTGAATGCCGTCCTGGTTGACGTACACGCAAGCCGGTTTGTCAGGTGTGTATTGCGCAGGAACATAAATCCAATACTCGCGCCAAGTGCCGGGAAAGATTTTTGGGCTTTCAAAGGTGAACTTCATCACCTCGCCTTTGGGCACGCCGGGTTGTTCAACGGAATCCGGGTGCTGCGGATAGGTTTCCTGCGGTTGGGCAGGCGGCTGAGCAAAAGCCGCCGAAGCCATGAAAAAAGTAAAGACGAGCGTAAGCAAAACGCGAGTGAGTTTCATAGTTTTCAGTTGTCCTTTTTCGTGGTGACTTGGTTGGAGTGCCGGATTCCAGCTTGCCGCCGAAATCGTGTCATTGAATTGCGGATCGTAAAAGAAATCTGGCGCAACGGCTAGAGCGAGAGCCGTGTCATCGCGAAAAATTGATTGCCGAAGGTAGGGAACTCTGCGCGGTAGCGATGGCGCTTAATCGCTAGCGGCGGCAAGTTGCTGGTGGGCGGGAACAATCGGCAAGGAGATTTGGAAAACGGTGCCTTCGCCGATTTGGCTTTCGACGTTAATTTGGCCGCTATGGTCGCGGATGATGCCGTAGCTGACGGCAAGGCCCAGACCGGTTCCTTTGCCAATTTGTTTGGTGGTGAAAAACGGATCGTAAATTCTGGCCAGATGTTCCGGCTCAATGCCAACGCCGGTGTCGCGGAAGCGGATGATGATCACATCCATGTCTGCTTCGGTGGCAATTTCCAGCCGACCGCCTTGCGGCATCGCATCGCGTGCGTTCAGGATCAGGTTCATGAAAACCTGTTGCAGCTTGGCGGCGTTGCCCGGCGCGAAAGGCAGCTCAACGGAATAATTGCGAACGACTTCGATTTCGGTGTTGCGAAGCTGGGCTTCCAGCAATTGAATTGTGTCGTCCAGCACGCGGTTCAAATCCACCGGCACCAGACGGGCATCGCTGACGCGCGAAAAGTTCAGCAGATTGTTGACGATGCTGGAAGCGCGCGAGGTCTGGCGGTGAATCTTTTCCAGCAACAGATGGCGCGGATCGGTGTCCGGAATTTGCTGCATCAGCATTTGCGAATACGACGAAATTCCTGTCAGCGGCGTGTTCACTTCGTGCGCGACACCAGCGGCCAGCAAACCGATGGACGAAAGTTTGTCGGATTGCTGCAACTGTTCTTCCAGGCGCATGCGTTCAGTCACGTCTTCGATAGCGACCAGCGTGCCTTCGACTTCAGAAGTTTTGCTTTGCAATGGCGCAAGCGAAATGTTCAGGGTCAGATCGCGGCCATCGGCGGAACGCGCGCGGAATTTGTAAATATTGACCGGTTCGCTGTGCGGAGCGCTGGGCAATCCCTTTAACCCGTTTGCTCCATGCGAGCCATTGGCTCCATTTGCCAGTCCGTTTGCAAGTCCATTCAGTCCATTCGAATGCCCGGCCTGCCATTCGCTGCGCGCCATCAATTCGCGCAATGCCCGCAACATCTCTGTGTCGAAAACTTCTGTGATGCGGCGGCCAATCGTGTTTTCGCGGCGCAACCCGTAAATTTCTTCCAGTGCTCCATTCCAGTTGGTGATCCGTCCCGACAGGTTGATGGCCATTACGCCTACGTTGATGGATTCGATGATGTTTTCATTGAACTCTTTCAGCCGAGCCAGCTCTTTGGCGCGAGTGGCTTGTTCTTCCAGCAGCAACGCATTTTCAATCGCCACCGCCACGTAGCCGGAAATTGCCCGAAGCAAACCGGTGTCTTCCGACGAAAGCAGCGCACCGTCTGTGGGCCGTCCAAGCGCCAGCACCGCAACGATTCTGGACCGCGAACCGCAGGGAACAAAGTAGCTGAATATTCGGCGCGACAGCGATTCGACCGGCGTGATCAATCGGCCGGTGATAGCGTCTTCATCGGCGTCCGTGCTTTCGACGCGGACAATGCCGGAACTGTCTGTACGCTCCCGCAGCAAAGTCAAAAACTCTGTTGGCAGGACGATTTCACGCTTCACGCCTTCAGAGCGGGCAACGCGGAATCCTGATGGCTCTTTGAGGTCTTCGACAAAAATCGCCAGCCGTTCAACCGTGAAAACTTCTCTCAATCGCCACATCAAACTGTCCAGCAATGGATCGAGTTCGGTGGTGGAAGCCAGCGTGCGCCCAAAATCCTGCAGGGTGATTCGGTAATCGTATTTTTCGCCGTAAAAGATTCGGTCAATGCGTTCCTGCAACCAGTTTTTGACCGGCGCGAACAGCATTGCCAGAACCGACATGGCGATGGCGGCAATCAACAATGAAGCTTCCTGGGATATTTGTTGCCGCAATGATTCGTAACTGACCGCCATTACCGTCCCAAACAGCGCTGCCACGGAAAGCGTAGCAATGATGTAGGCGAACGAACGGCGCATCACCACGTCAACGTCCGTCAGCCGGAAGCGCGCAATGGAATAGCCGAACGTCAGCGGGATCAGCGCCAATGGCAATAACGAAATCAGTTCCAGAGAATCTGAAACTGCGGGATCAGTGAAAAATGATGGCACGTAAAACGCGGCAAACAGCGCCGAAGCCACGCTCATTCCCCACATCACCCATTTCAACTGCTGGCGAACAACAATATTTTGGGCCTGACGATATGTGCGGATCAGCATTGCCGCGCTGGCAAGCAGGGAAACTGCAAAAAGGAAAAGTTCGACTTTGGACAGCCAGTTTCTGGCATTCAGCGCTGAAATCGGAAGCAGGTTTCGCAGCAACCTGCTGTTCAGGAAGACGCAATTCATTTTTGATAACCTGGACACCAATCAGGTGACCGGAAAGGTTAACCTGCCTTTTTACCTCCGCGAAACACTTTCTGACGTTTACTATCGAAAATCGCCTTC
>CAYLJQ010000622.1:0-256 GCA_964383955.1 uncultured Heliomicrobium sp.
CCCCAAATGGCGCTGTTCGGCTCTTCGTGCGGTTCCCAATCGGTGCTGACTTCGATCATGGACAGCCTGCCGTATCTGGCCAGCGCCTTAAAACCATCCGAGTAATATCGCCAGCAATCCACAGGGTAGCCGTGTTCAGGCCCGCGTGAAGGCGCAATCAGAAAAATATAGCCCCAGGGTTTCAGCAAGCGCACCATCTCCATCCACGTCAGCCAGAAATACTCAATGTGCTCAAAGGCCTGTCCTGAAACGATCA
>CAYLJQ010000622.1:266-4393 GCA_964383955.1 uncultured Heliomicrobium sp.
GAATTCTGTACGGAGAAGTCAAAACCAGATCAACATTCGGACCGGCGGAAAGGTCAATTCCCGTGTAATGCCATTTTGGGTGAGACAGCAGCGGTTTGTAACAACCGTTCACGTCATAACTGCCGATGTCCAAAATTTTCAGTTCGGAATCCGCATTCAAATGTTGCTTTACTAAACGCTCCATGTGTTGCAAAGAGCTGGGGTGCATATCAATAGTCTCCTACTTCGGTGCTCCAAAATTTCCAAGGCTTTGATCAAATTTGCTTGCTTGCCGCCAGGCGAGCGCCAACCCAATCAAGCCGACCGCCAAAAAAACAGCGCAACTCCACCGCAGAATTGAAAATCCCTGGGGGGGAGCTGATATTGTTGGTCGCCAGGATTGCGCCAGCATCGGCTGCGGGTAAGCAAATTCGCGCAAATCAACGGTTTTTTCCGCCGGGGCGTCTTCAGGTCTGCTGAACCACCAGTGATGCGGCGGCGGCCACAATTTGGGATGCGAACTATCGGAATTTCCATCAACCCAAACTTTCATCAATTGCCAGTTGAAGCGCACGTGATTCCATGTCGGATCGAATTGCAACGTTTCGAGCGTTGCCTGCGAGCTTTTTATGGCGGCATTGTGCAGGTGGGAATAAGAAAAGAAGCTGCCCAACAGAGAAATACTCAATCCTAAACTGAATAACGCCAGAACCGGCAGTTCTTTTTTCCAGGAAAATCCGGCCGCGGATTTAGCCGCAGCCAGGCATAAAATCAACGGTGCGATGGTCGCGTGCAAATATCGCGGCCCCCATGTTTCATCCGCCCACATTCGTGTGATTGAAAACCCAGCAATCAACCCGCCAAGCGCCAGCATTGCAAAAATCACAATGCGCGGTTGCTGTCTCCAGGCTTTGCCTAAGGCTACAAAACACAGCGCCAGAATGGGACAAAACAGCAGCAGGCTTTTGTTCGGCGAACCGAAATACGCGAACGCCTGCAAGGCGGCGGTTAGCGGGCTATCAACCAAAATGTCCCAGTAATAATTGGTTCCGGCGTCCGCTCCCGCCCAGTAACGTGCCTTTGCCCAATGGTTGAGCGTATAGGAAATTGCGATAATCGTAAGCGCACAAACGAGCTTGCCCAGATGAGCTTTTCTGTCGTCTTGCGCACTCTCAGCGTTCGCCGCATCCCTGCGGTGAATTGAGAGCCTCAATTCCAGAGCATTCTTGGTCACGCCAAAATACTCCAGAACCAAAAAGCCGATTGCCGGAGCCAAAAACACGCCGTTCAACTTCACCGCCAAGGTCACAGCGCAGGCTGCGCCAAACAGCAAAACTTCCGGCCAGCTTCTTTGGGGTTTTCGCCCCAAGGCTAGATAAGCCGCAACCAGAAGCGCCAGCGACTGGGTTGTCTCCAAACCGACGTAAGCATATGGCCAGAGCATCGTTCCCAGTCCCGCGCAGCCAGCCAGCAACAGTGCCATTCGCAAATTCGCTGTCAGGCGATAAATCCAAATCAGCAACAAAGTGCAGAGCAGGGAAGTCGCCAGAATCGGTTGAAAGATCATCAACCGTCCTGCCCACTTTACTGAATCACCAAATATCAGGCGGCCGGCAGCGGCAAAGGGCAGTTGAAACAGCGGTTCGATAAAGCCATGCCGGGTCCATTGAATGGGAGCCAGCGGTTGGCCTTTGGCAAAATTGACAATATTCGTGACGATCTGATTGGACGCAATCAGGTTTTCTTGATTGTATCCCTGGCCTTCAATTGTTCCGGGTGTCAGCGAAAGATAAAACAGTGCCAGCGCAAGAAAGAACAGCCAGGAAATGCGCCGCAACATTTTCGGATTGGACGCGCCTGTCTGTTCCATCAATTTCCTTTGCGAAGTTCATGTTTTTCCAGCTTGAGCGGAACGTTTTGGTGAGGTTGCCAGATGGTTTGCCACTTGGTTTCGTACTGTCGCCGGTTTTCCTCAAACAGCTGATTGTAGGTTCCGGACTTAATCAGTTTGCCGAACGCGGCCTGGCCGAAGTGATGCACAAACACATCCGCCGCGCAGACGACGCGATAACCCGCTTGCCGAATTCGAATGGAATAATCGTCATCCTCGAACATTCCAATGCCGAAGCGTTCATCCAGCGGACCGATTTCATTAAACGTGTCGCGCCGCATGGCCACACAAAACATCGCCAGCATGTGAATGTCGGAAATCAGCGAATCGTTTGGCCAGCATTGCCTTTGCGCAAAAATCTCCATCTGCCACCAGGTTTTGTAATTGACCGCGATCCTGGCCTCGTTGCCCACGAAGTTTGTTACCGGCCCCACCAAACCGACTTGCGGATCTTCCAGATGGCGCAGCAATCGGCTGAGCCAGCCGGGCGGCACAATCGCGTCATTGTTCAGCAGGACAATAGTTTCGCCCGTTGCCAGTTCGATTCCCTGATTGTTGGCTTTGGCAAAGCCGTGATTTTTGTCGTTCAAAATCACTTTTACGGAAGGTTCCAACTCGGCCAGTTGGCGCAAATAAGAAGGCGTGTCGTCTTTGGAATCGTTGTCCACAACGATGATTTCAACGTTGGGGTATTCCGTGTTTCGCAGCACGCTTTCCAAACAGAGTTTTGACAGCGCCAGATTGTTGTAGGTGACGATGATGATGCTGGCATACGGAATGGTTTGCCGCAGCCCTGCTTCGATTCCTTCGTAACGCGTATTCCAGGTGTGTTGCTGCGCAAGCGCTCGCCGCTTTTGTGGCAATTGAGGATCGTGTTCCGCCAGCGCCGCATCCAGTTTGGCGGCGAAATCCTCAGCGTTTTCAGCCAGATAGACGAAATCACGATAATGCTCCAGCTCTCCCATTTTCGTGGCCACAACGGGTTTGCCGCCGCTCAAGTATTCGTATAGCTTCACCGGATCGGTCGCTTCCGTGATCGGATTGATCTTGAAAGGAATTGTGCAAACGTCGAAGTGGTAAAGATACTGCGGCATGGTTTCGTACGGCTGCTGGCCCAGCAATTTGACGTTTGGCAGGGCTTGCAGCCGGGAAACGTCTGTTTCGAAAACTCCGCCAAGCAAAACAAATGTGTAGTTCGGTCGCCGCTTTGCCACATCCGCCAGCAAATCCACATCGAACCAGTCGGCGATGGCGCCGAAATACCCAACGACCGGATGCTGTATGCCCGCCAGCAAGGAATTTGGCTGGCAGCGATTGGCGTAAAATTCATAATCCGCTGCGTTGCGGGCCAGCACAGTCGGCCTGGTTCTGGACTTCCATTTTTCCACCAGTCGCTGCGCCGTCACCACCATCAAATCGCATTCGTCCACCAAACGGCTTTCAATTTTCAGACTGTCGGGGTGGATGCTGGGGAAGTTGTCCCATTCATCCATGCAGTCGTAAATCACGCGCCAATTCCAGCGCCGCCTGGCTTCCATGGCGATTTGTCCCCACGCTGGAAACATCACGTATCCAATGGCTTCGTGAATGGAAAACTTGCGGCGCAATTCGTCCAGCGATTCCAGCGTCACTTCCAGATCATCGCCTTCGATCACCTGCCGAAAGATGTCCGGTTGCTGGCGCTCCGGAATCTGAACCTCAAAAATGTTTTTGGCGATTTCCGTGACGGAAAATTTGGGCTTGGCGAAACGGCTCAGAGGTTTGGATAAGTTCAGGTAAAACACCCGATGCCCATGCGCTGCAAATTGCGACATGATTTGTTGCGGACGCTGAAATCGAAACGACCAGTCAATGATGGAAAAACAGAGAATGTCGGCTTTTGCTGGAACTGCGGGCTTCAGTGGATGCGCCAGAATGGCGTCCACCTGCGATTCCGGCAAATGCGGCAGCAAGGTAATGCCGCGATAAAACTCCTTGTCGGCAAAGAGTTTATCGTTATAGCCATCATCCGGTTTGGGCTGGCGCAAGGTTTTGAAAAACTGTTCGGTGATGGTAATGAGCGGCAGCAATCCGAACCGGCTGCGAACCAGTTGCACGGAACTGCGGCGCACGGAATGCGGAATCAACACGCGCAAGGCTGCGCGTAACGCCCTGTATTTTCCGTGAGGCAGTTCCTGCCGAATGGCCAGACGCGCTCGCTGAATCACGTTAAATTGAGGATCAGCACTTTGCTGATGAAGCTTTTCCTGCATACGTA
>CAYLJQ010000623.1:0-4388 GCA_964383955.1 uncultured Heliomicrobium sp.
TCATCAGCGATTTGAGTGCCGCCTGAACAAAGGCCTGACCGGATACTGACAACTCAAGCTTGCCTTTTGCCGTTCAATCAATTCAAAGATCAGCTACGGAATTTCAGAAAGATATTGAAAGAAAATATGACCTTTCAGTGTCTAAAGCTGGTGTGTGAATTGAATGACCAGATTCGATAAACCAACTCGCGCAAACCAGGTCGGGGCGGACGAGGAACTGGTGGAGATCATACTCGCCGGCCAGGGAGAAGTGTTTGCCCGGCTGTATGAACGCTATTACCTGCGCACCTATCGTCTGGCGTATGGCATGACCGGACAACGCGAAGTGGCTGAAGACCTGACACAGGAAATTTTCCTGCGTGCGTATCAGAAGCTGGACCAGTTCCAAGGGAAATCACTTTTTGCAACGTGGTTCTATCGCTTGACCGTTAATCATTGTTTGCAGCATCGGCAGCGCACACACACAAACACTGAGCAGACGGTGGACGATTTGGAGCAAGCGATTCCGCCGTTGCGGTGCGCGACGTTCACCATGCGAGAAGCAGAAACAGCAATCATGCAGCAGCAAACACAAGAGTTCATTCACAAAGCCCTGCTCAGTTTGAAGCCGGATTTACGGATGGTTGTAATCCTGCGCAACCTGGAAGGGTTGAGTTATGAGGAAATTGCGGAACGGATGAGCTGTTCGGTCGGCACGGTTGGAACGCGGTTGCATCGCGCTCACAAACTGTTGGCACAGAAGCTGGAAAAATTGCGAGGTGAGTATTGAAGATGCGCTTACCGAAGCTAACAGATTTAGCCTTGGCCTGGCGTTGCCGCCGTTATCGAAAGCTGATCTGGCGTTACGTGGACGGGGTGCTGGATATGGAGCAACGCATCTTGCTCAATGTGCATTTTCCGCAATGCCCGCGCTGCCAGGCGGAGTTTGAAGAGTTGCGTTTCGCTCGCCTGCAAATTTCGCTGCTGCAATTGCCGAATGATGCGCAAATCAAATTTCCGCAGTGGTTGAATGAAGAAGCGATTTCCTCACAGCCTCGCATCCAGGAGAAATTTGCCTGGCCTCGCTGGGCAGTGACTGCGGCAGCGGCATTGGTGCTGTTGGCAAGCATGCTCGCCTGGTATTTGCGCCAACCAACGCCGCAAGGCTGGCAGGTGACTCGACTTGCGGGAGCGCCAGTCCTTGGAACCGAAACACTGGTCAAGAATGGCGAAATGAAAGTGGGCGAGTGGCTGGAAACCAATGGGCTTTCCCGCGCCCTGGTCCAAGTGGGAAAGATCGGCCATGTCGAAATCGAGCCGGGTTCGCGCGTGCAATTGCTGGCTGCACAGAACGACAACCATCGGCTTTCGCTTGTTAAAGGCCGGATGCACGCTTCGATTGTCGCACCGCCTCGCCTGTTTTTTATCGAAACGCCGTCGGCGGTGGCGATTGACTACGGCTGCGCTTATACCTTGGAAGTGGATGAATCCGGCGCAAGCACGCTGCAAGTGACGGCTGGATGGGTCAGCCTTCAAGCGCTGGATCAAAACGCGGGACGAGAGTCGCTGGTGCCGGCGGGAGCAATGTGCAACGCGCAGCCAAAGAAAGGGCCAGGCACCCCCTTCTTTTCGGATGCTTCGGGGAAATTCCGTAGAGCGCTGGATCAATTGGATTTTTGGGATGGCGGCAGCGCGGCGTTGACGATTCTTCTGGCCGAAGCGCGCAAACGCGACAGCCTGACGCTGTTTCATTTGCTGTCGCGCGTAAAGCTGCCTGAACGCGAACGCGTTTATGTACGCTTATCCGCATTCGTGCCGCCTCCTGCCGGGTTGACGCTGGAAAGTCTTCTTCGGCCTGAGAATGCAGAGAAACTCGACGAATGGCGTGAGCAGATGGAATTTGTCAGCGTGGGCGGCAATCCCGCCGATTTGCCCAAAACCACAGGGACTTTGCGGCTTACGGGAACACTGAATGTGGCGCGACATTCACACAGCGCGACTCTGCTAACGGACGGACGGGTGCTGGTTGCGGGCGGGGTTGAGCAGGATAAAGGCCCGCTGGACAGTTCGGAAATCTACGATCCAAAAACCGGGCAATTCACCTTGGCTGGACGCTTGACCATTAAGCGTGGCGGACATACGGCAACACGATTGACCGATGGCCGTGTGCTGCTGGTAGGCGGTGGCAATTGGCGCGGATTGGCGAGCGCCGAAACCTATGACCCGGCGACCGGCACTTTTCGAGCAGTGGGAAATATGTCGGTTCCGCGTGTCGGGCATCGGGCAACACTGTTGCCTGACGGCAAAGTGTTGATCACAGGCGGACAGCAAAATGATCAGAATAAACTGGCCAGCGCCGAGCTTTTCGATCCCGCGACAAACTCTTTCGCCCTGGTTGGCTCCATGCAAACACCGCGCACGGATCACACGGCAACCTTGCTTAAAAACGGATTCGTCCTAATCGCTGCGGGTGGCAACAGCGGTTCATTCGACGACGGCCCGATTGCCAGCGCAGAGCTTTACGATCCTGCGAAGAAGAGTTTCATTCCGACGGGCCCGCTCAACGTCCCACGCTATAAGCACGCGGCGGCCTTGTTGCCTGACGGGCGGGTCATCGTGCTTGGGGGAACGAGCATCAAGCTTTGGGAAGATCGAAAAGCGAGCGCTGAAATCTATGATCCCGCAACGGGAAAGTTCACGACAACCGGCAACTTGAACACGGCGCGCTACAAGATTCGTGATGCAGTTCTGTTATTGCCCAACGGCAAAATTCTGGTGGCAGGAGGCGGCGCGCGACCGGAGATTTTTGATCCAGCCACCGGCATTTTCAGCGCCGTCAGCGGCGGCCTTGGCGTGGCGCGGCAATACGCGACGGCAACACTCTTGCCTAACGGAGAAGTGCTGATTCTGGGAGGCTATCTCTATGGTCTGCCAAACCTGACCGCAGACCTTAGCGCCTGGCTCTATAGGCCATGAAGACAACAACAGAGAATCGGGAGGAACACATTATGTTAAACCGTAAAATCGTCTGCTGCGCGCTTGCGCTTAACCTATTGCTCGCCGCCGCCGCACTGGCCCAGCAGACTGCGCCGACACCGCAACGCTCACAACTTGATGTCACCATCTGGGGCGTCGTCTATGACATTCCAGCGACAAAACAGGTCAAGGTGCGCTCGGATGTTCCCTATTTGAGCGACGCGCGTGGCACGTTGGCCGTAGACATTTACACACCACCGGATATGAAAGCGGGCGAAAAACGCCCGGCTGTCCTGTTTATCAACGCCATCGGAGATCGCGCGCCTGACAAGGTGAAGAACTGGGAAATCTACAAATCCTGGCCGCGTCTGGTTGCTGCACATGGCCTGATCGGCGTTTCGATGGATGCGGACGGATCGCGCATCCAGGATTGCCTGCGCGGCGTATTCGACTTCCTGACAAACAAAGGCGCGGAACATGGCATTGATGGCACGCGGCTTGGTCTTTACGCCGCCTCAGCCAATGTCACCGGCACCGCGCAGTATCTGGCCAGCGAAAACGCGTCAAAAAGCATTCGCGCCGTTGCGCTGTATTACGGACGCGTTCCCGAAGGAAAACTGCGGACCGACTTACCGGTACTGTTCATTGTGGCAGCAGGCGACGCGCCGGGCATGGGACCGTCCTTACCCGCACTCTGGCAACGCGTGGTCGAGACAAAGGCTCCCTGGACGCTGCTTTTCGCCAGCAACCTGCCCCACGCGTTTGATGCTGCTTCTGACAACGATTCCGCCCGCAGGGTCATTCAACAGACGCTGGCTTTCTGGAAATCACAGCTAGAGCCTGTCCCCGCGCCGCCCTGGCAACCGTCAAAAGCGCGCGAGATCGTTGCCGCCAGTTACGACAATAATCCGCAGCGGACCGCCGAACTCCTGGCAGAGTGGATCAGAGAGAACCCGAACGACAAGACGGCGCATATCCAATATGGCCGGACGCTCATTGGGCTTCGTCGGTTTGAAGAAGCCGAAGCCGCGTATCAGAAAGCGCAGGCGCTGGGCGCAAACGACCCTGGGTTCTATTTCAGCTATGGGCAATTGAAATACAACCAGCGCCAATACGAACAGGCGATTCCGTATGTAACACGCGCAATTGAAGGCGGCGCGCGCCATAGCCAGGCTTACGGCTTGCTCGCCGTTTCTCAACTTCACGTCGGGCGCAACGAAGAAGCCATCAAAAACTACGAAAAAGCATTTGAAGCGGGCATTCCATCAGGCGCAAACACACGCGGCGCGGCCTATTTCAACATGGCCTGCGGGTACGCAAAGCTTGGACAGAAAGAGAAGGCGTTGACCGCACTTTCAAACGCAGTGACGGAAGGCTTCACCGACCGCAACGCCTTCGAAACAGATGATGACCTTAAGCCCTTGCGCGCCGAA
>CAYLJQ010000624.1:0-4388 GCA_964383955.1 uncultured Heliomicrobium sp.
TTTCAGCTTTTTCAGAACTGGAAGTTGCGCCAACAGCCGGGGCCGTGACTTGAACAGAAGCAGCTTTTTGCGCACCGTTCTTTTGTGAGTCGGTTTGCTTACGGCTCTGATCCTCAAGCTGTTCACCCGCTTTGCGAGGAACTGAATGACCGGATTGGCCCTCAATCTGTCCCGCTGGCGAACTGGTTGGATTGGAAGTGATTGGCTTCAACTCACTGACGCCCGGCAATCTCGGCAATTGATCCGGATTGAGAGGCTCAACCAATTTGACCGTCGCAAGGAAAAGCAGTTCTGTTTCATTGCGCTGGAAGCTGCGGCTCTTGAACAATTCACCAAGAATCGGAATATCGCCCAGCAAGGGGATTTTCGACAAATTGACTCGCTCGCTGTTGTCAATCAAACCAGCCAGCGCGAAGCTTTGTCCATCCCGCAATTCCAAGGTCGTCTTCGCTCTGCGGACTCTCAGTCCGGGAATCACAATACTTTGTATGTTAACGGCGGAAGCAAAATCCAGGCTGGAAACTTCCGGAGCCAACTCCAGGCGGATGTGGTTTTCGTCAATAATCGTGGGCGTGAAATCCAGCTTGACGCCAAATTCCTTAAACACAATGGTGATTGCTGACTGGCCAGCATTGACGGATTGCAAAATCGGAATCGGGAATTCACCGCCTGCCAGGAAGCTGGCTTTTTGTCCGTGCATTGCAATCAGGTTCGGCTCTGCCAAAGCGCGCAATGCGCCGCGCGAATGCAAAGCGCGGATAAAGGCTGATGTGGCAGCATCGCTACCTGCGTGGCCCAAAAACAGGTTCAAAGTGGAAGCCACACCGAAAGCAAGAGCTGTCGCTGGATTTGCGCCATACCCTAAGGTCGCCGAATTCAATGTGCCGGGGCCGCCAGAACTGATGTAAGCCGGAAGCACATCATTGGCAATGCCATAAGCCGTTGCGACTTCGCGCAAAACCTGCCGATTCACTTCCGCAACGCGAATCTGCAATTGCACCTGGGCTGCATCCAGCACCGGAGCCTTCAGCAAATTCGTCACCTTCAACCCAGCCGCTTCAATAATCTTTTGCACTTGGTCGGCCAATTCCGGCTTGGTCACGCTTCCGGAAAGAACAACGGAGCTATTTACCTGGCTGAGCTGGATGTTTTCCTTTGGGAATAAAACCTTGATTTGGTTATCAATCAGTGAAAGGTTGGTCAGCACATAAATGTCGAACGCAACCAAACGCTCAGGATCGCCTTCTTTCTTTTTTGCCCAAGCCACCAAATTCACCTGGCCGAAGGTGAGGCCATTGACAATTGCCTGGCGGAAATTGATCGGAATCACCTGTGCGATCTTTTCATCAGAGATGGCGATTCGCTCGTACTCGGCATCAAATTCGATCACGCGCGATTGCCCTACCTGCACATCAATTTTGACCGGCTGGCCGTTATTCGTGAAGGAAGCCTGGATCATTCTCTCTTGCGCGTTCGCGAAGACGCCCAAAACCACAAGCGCCATGGCAGCAACCGCCAGCCTGAGAACGGGTTGAACTTTGAATTGTTGAAACAGATTTGTCATGTCGTCTCCTGAAATATCGGCTGTCAAAAACTTTCCAATCCACATCGGCATTTTGCCGATTTCAGCCTGTGGGGGACGGGTAATAATTTTAGGGCACCATCTCGATTCTGGACCGCTTTGTGCCTTCAATCAGCTCAATCGTCTTTTCCAGATTGACCTTTTTCACAGGCGGGCCTTGCGGTTGCTGTTGTTGATTCGGATTGTTGAGATTAATTGTCCACGGTTGAACTGTTGGCATCGGTCGCGCCGAACTGCCTGCTCCTTGACGCGTTCCAATCAATGAGCGTTGCTCAAGAGCAAGATCATCCAAAACATCACGCTTGGTCGCACCGGGAGTTTTCGGCAAATCCTGATCTGTGGAGTTGCGAATCGAAAGCTGTAATTTGCCTTCCGCTTCGGCAAGCTTCACTTTTTCTGCCTGCGCCGGAGTCAGTTCCATCGTGACAGTGTTAACCAGCGCGGGCTTGCCGTCTTTGTTCGTTTCATTTTTCTGTCCACTGGCCAATACGCGAACTTTCTGCAAAATCACTTTCGAGACAGGCTTCGCGCCTTCCAACTGCGGAGACATAATTGCAATCACATCAACATAGGCTCCGGGAGAAACAAAACCAGCCACACCACTTGCTTCGTCCACGCGGACGGAAACCGAGCGCATCCCTTCTGTGATTGTTCCCGACAATCCTGGTAGCGCGCCAATGCCAGCCAATTGTTTACCCAGGATGACCATCTTTCCTGAAATATCCGCTGTCGTGACGCGACCGATGACTTCTTCCCGCTTGAGCATCGCTCCGTCTGGAATCAGATTCCGCTTGAATCTGGCCAGCGTAACCTGTTGCGCGTTTATTTCCGTGCCAAGTGGAATGTCGGCAGCAGCAACCACCACATTGGTTTCTTCTTCGGCAATTTTCTGTTGAACTCGCTGAGTGACATATTTCTGCGCCAGAAAAATTGCCAGCAAGCCGAAAACGATTGCGCCTGCGAGGGCAATCAAAAAACGTCTATTCATCTTAATGACTCCTTAAGCGAAATCCTGAGACCAAACCTTCTCTTGTACTACTCAGAAATGACAATGGGCACGATCTAAATGAGGGTAATTGGAAATTGATGACACTACTCGTGTTCAAGATAACACGTGACGCCCATCATTACATCTTTTTGCCCCGAAGTGTTTGAATTGAACATGGTCAGAATGATGGGGAGAGCTGTATCGAACTTATGGCGGATTTGAATTCCTACGCGATCGCCGCGATTTCCGCCAGAATAGTTTTGCTCAATTTGGTCATCGGCGGTATCAAAAATATTATCTGCGCCTGGCAGTAAACGTATCGGAACAATTTTAGTATCCGCTTCAACAACCACGCCAGAGTTGTTCAGGTAAGAAGTTGTAGTGTTGATCGCGGAACCCAGCTTCTGGCCTTCGCTGGAAAATGTCAGTCCTGCGCCATAAGGCATCGCCAACACTCGCGCCCCTTCGCGCGCAGCCAGTGTAAGCGATTGCTTGACAGCCCAAGCGCGTCCAATCTCGATAATTGACAGCACAAATGCCAGGAAGAGCGGAAGAATCACAGCCAACTCGACCATTGACTGGCCGTGTGCTCTCCATTTCGCCCATTGATGATTGCGTGACCTGTTTTCCATAAATGTAAACGTCCATTCTCAATGCCGCTTGACGATTTCAACTAACCGCCCCGTTTCATTGAGCAACCAGCAAAAACCTGAATTTCTTTGAAGTTGAGGTCGAAAGGTGTGTTTTCCGGAGTAGTAAAGGGGAGGTCAAGCGAATAAAGAAGGGTAACCCGAACTTCAAATTTATTCAGACTGGCTTCCTTTATGGCCTTTTGTGATGCTGCATTATCTTTGGCAAAAAAGAAAAGCTTTCCCGCCTGCACACTGCCATCAAATCCCTGATTGGTCATATATTGACGGACAGCGGGAGCAACATATTTCTCAAAGTTGTTAGCCGCCCCACTGTTTGGATCACAAGCAGGCGGAGTGCAATGAAGGCCTCCGCCACCTACGGGATTTTTAGCCCAAATACGCGCTCCCTCGTATGCCGCACCATATAGGGCCATCTGCAAATTGAACCCTTGCGCCATAACGGAAACCCCAATCAACATGACAAAAAGAATCAGGATCATCAGAGCAAACTCAATAAAAGCTTGCCCGTGTTCTTTCCTTTGCTCTCTGCGGCGAATTTGAAAAGGAAGTTTTTGAAGATGTTTCATTGCTAACCTCGTGACGAAACACTATTGATCCGGCGAAAGCATCTATAAATGCATTGTTTAGGAATTATCTGGGGTGAGTAGGAAACGAATGATAAAACAATGCAAGATGACTTTGTCAAAGGACTGAGGGAAAAGTCTGCGTGCAAAATTTTGTGATACGAATTGGCGCATTCCCATTCGACCTAGGTTTGCTGCCTGCAAAGTCAAATAATGGATTTCAGAAATCCGGTGTAAATAGCAATCAATGTTCCGATTGCTATGGCCACCCCAAAGGGCGTTGTTGCCGATGCAATGCTCGTATCATCGGAGTGTTCAAGGCGCATCGCGGAAAGCCGAAAGCTGGGCACAAAAAAACCAAAAAAACTGTACAAAATGCGCCGAAACCGGTGCCAAGTCACCGTGAACTTCTTTTCTCGAATCACGACAATCGCTGCAAGAACTGGGTAGCACAGCAACGTTATCAATAAGACTCGAACAACTGTCGCAGCGCCCACAAATGAGCCAATCGCCATCATAAATTTGACATCACCCGCCTTCATCCCTTTCACAAGGTAAGGAATAAGCAAAATGACGAACCCAACTCCCAGGCCTTTTAGTCC
>CAYLJQ010000625.1:0-4380 GCA_964383955.1 uncultured Heliomicrobium sp.
AACGAGACATTTCAGGACTGTTTGATCGAAAAGTTGAATTGGTAGACGGTGCAGTGCTGGCTCGATCGGAGGCCCATCAATGAGCATTCGCTGGCAAAAAGTGATTCGCGATTTTTGGTTGGAACGGACGCGAACGATGTTGGTGGTCTTGGCAATCGCTTTGGGAATCGCGACATTTTCCGCAGTGCTTTCCAGCTACGCGATTCTGACGCGCGAACTGGACGAAGGCTATCTGGACACCAATCCGGCATCATTCACGGTGGCGACCAACGATGCGATTGACGAGACTTTGCTTAAAGGCATTGCCGCGCATCCCGGCGTCAAAGAAGTCGAAGCGCGCAGAACCGTATCTGGCCGCATCAAAGCCGGACCGGTGAATTGGCGCGGCTTGACGCTGTTTGTCGTGAAAGATTATGGCGACATTCGCGTCAGCGCCTTGAAACCGCAATCGGGTGCGTGGCCTCCGGCAACAGGGGAAATCCTGATCGAACGCGATGCGCTGCAAGTGGCCAAGGCCAATATCGGCGACACGGTGACGGTCAGGACTTCAAGCGGGCAGGATCAATCTTTGCGCGTCAGCGGCACGGTCAAGGATGTCGGCCAGGCGCAGGCGCGAATGGAAAACATTGTTTACGGTTACATCACGCTGGCGACGCTGGCGCAGCTCGGCGAAGAGCCATTTCTGGATCGGCTGAACATTGTCGTTTCCGGCAACCGATTTGACGAAACGCACATTCGCAGCGTGGCGGCAGACGTCCAGCAATGGATTGAAAGCCACGGACATACCGTTCGTAAGCTGGATGTGCCCGCGCCGGGCAAACATCCGCATTCGGATTTAATGCGCTTGCTACTGCTGGCGATGTCGGGCTTCGGGCTGTTCGCCTTGTTGCTAAGTGGAATCATCGTCGTCAATTTGCTGACGGCGCTAATGGCCGCGCAAGTTCGGCAGATTGGCGTGATGAAAACCATCGGGGCGACGCGCTGGCAAATTGCGCGCATTTACTTCAGCCAGGCGCTGTTGCTGGGCGTCGCGGCTATCGTAGTCGCGGTTCCGCTGGGAATGCTGGGCAGCCGCGCGCTCTGTCGTTACATGGCCGTCTTTTTGAATTTCGACATCAACAGTTTTGCCGTGCCCGTGTGGGTTTATCTGCTGGTCGCCGTTGCAGGAATCATCGCACCGCTTGCGGCGGCGGCGTATCCGGTTTGGAAAGGCAGCGGGATTTCCGTGCGCGAAGCACTGGCAGATTTTGGCGTGGGGCAGAATGCGTTCGGCAACAGCCGATTGGATCGCGCCTTGGCCGGAGTCGGCGGAATGACACGCCCGCTGCTGCTGGCCATTCGAAACAGCTTCCGTCGCCGAGCGCGTTTGGTGCTGACGCTGCTGACGCTGGCTGCGGGCGGGTTGTTTTTTATGTCCGCGTTGAATGTGCGCGCTTCGCTGATTTATTCGCTGGATCGTTTGTTCGACACGCGAAAGTTCGATCTGGCGGTGAATCTGGGAGGAATGCAGTCGTTTGAAAAAGTCGAACGCGCCGCGCGCAAAACTCCTGGCGTAAAGCGCGCCGAAGGCTGGATTGTTACGCAAGCTACAGTTGTCGCCGCGAACGAAGCTTCAACGGGCAGCAACGGTCACGATGGCGCGGGCGGTTTGCATGGCGCAGGCGCGCCGACCAGCAACAGCTTCGGCGTTGTTGGCTTGCCGCCTGACACCGCGCTGCTGAAGCCGGACATTCTGGAAGGGCGTAACTTACAGCCCGGCGAAAGCGATACGATTGTGCTGAATTCCACGCTGGCCAGCCGAAATCCACGGGTAAAAGTGGGCGACAGCATCAACCTGCAAATGGGACCTGCGCAAAAAGCCTGGCGCGTAGTTGGCATTGCGCAGGAATCGTTTTCTCCGCCGACGGCCTATGTTTCCATTCTGTATTTTGAACAAGCGGGCGGCCACGTAGGAATGGCCAACAGTTTGCGCCTGTCGCTGGAAAACGCCGATCCCGACGCCATCAATGCCGTCAGAGCGAGTCTGGATCAAAACCTGGAATTAGAAGGTTTGCGCGCGCAAAGCAGTTCCAGCAAAGCCGATGGCCGTTACGGCTTCGACCAACACATGCTGATGATTTACATCTTCCTGATTGTCATGTCTGGCCTTCTGGCCGGAGTCGGCGGCCTGGGATTGATGACCACCATGAGCTTGAACGTGCTGGAACGGCGGCGAGAAATGGGCGTGCTGCGCGCGATTGGCGCTTCGCCAAAACTGATCTGGCTGATTGTCGTCGCCGAAGGAGCCGTGATCGGCTTGTTGAGCTGGGCGCTTGCGGCGATTGCGGCTTGGCCGGTCAGCAAAGCCATCGGGAATCTGCTGGTTCGCATGGCATTCAAGAGCGGCCTGGATTTCCTGTTCGAACTTCGCGGCGTGTTGATCTGGCTGGTGGTTTCGATCTGCCTGTGCGCCATCGCGAGCTTTCTACCCGCCTGGAACGCTTCGCGCTGTTCCGTGCGTGAAGCCATCGGCTACGAATAATTCCGCTTGTGTCCGTAGCCCGCGCGTAAGCAAGGGCTTCTTTTCGCGAAACCAAGCCCTCTCTTACGGTCGGACTACTGACACGGCGACATTTTTATAGAGGGGAACCATGCGATTCAAAGCTCTGATGATTGCTGTTGCGTTGATTGTGGCTGGCATTTCCGCCACGCCCGCCGAAGCTTGGCAAAAGAATAAGCCGAAGCCAAAACCCGACTTGATTTTCGGCAACTGGAATACTTCGCTGGTCGCTGCTGGCAACAGCACCTTTACGCTGACGATGAAGCTCAAGCTTGAAAAGGACAAAGTCACCGGCAATTACGAATCCACTCACGTCGGTTCCGGCAAAATCAGCAAAGGAACTTGGGCGGCGAATAAACTCACCCTGACGCTGGAAACCAACCACGGTCCCATCACGCTGACCGGCGAATTGAAACAAGGCAAACTGGCTGGGAAATTCAACTCCGGGCCGATGCAGGGAACCTGGCAGGCTGGCAGGAAATGATGGATTGTTGTTTCAAATTGCATCGGGGTTGATGCTGAAATACTCGTTGTAAATCTCGCTGAGCGTATCGTGGAATCCCCAGCCCATACCGCTGGTGGCCCTAACAATCTGGCGGCAACGCGATTCAAATTGATCGTGTAATTTGTGTTTGGTGATGTGGATGGCTGCTTTCTCGAACATGCCTTCCATGCTGTTGTAGAAAGGTTCGTCAATGTCGCCGAATTGCCGCGTGAATCCGACGCCCGCTTCCACATAGGCCACCATCAAATCAGCCAGGTCAACGGGTGAATTGCTGATCTTTTTGAAGTCTGAAATCGCTTTTTTGGCTACTGACAGTCGCGCCTTAGGAAATCCGTGCGGAGGGTTGAATTCCTTTTCGATGATGGCTTTGTACTTGTCCAGCACTCCACGGCTGTCTTCCGCGCCAAGCTTGGTCTGGTAATACTCCTTGACCTTGGTGAACTTGTCGAAAAGCATGCCAATTTCGTCCAGCAATTCTTCGCGCGAAAGGTGTTTCAATTGTTGTTTCAATGTGCGTTGGTTGAGTTTGGCCATTGGAATCGTGGTTGGTTGTAGCTTCTTATCTTCAGACAATTTCACTCAAAATGATCACGTTGACTGTCGTAATATGCTTTAAGTCCTTATGGTTAGCAATCAACAGATCGCAGCCGCTGGCCAGCGCGGTGGCTGCGTGAATTGCGTCAGGAATTTTCATAGATCCCACGAATCACGCTCCTGTTCCAGATACTCGTCTGCTTCGGCTGAGGTTTTGAATGCGCGCCCGGCAGGCATCTCTCGAACCATTTGCCTGATGGATTGGTGCTGCTCGCTTTTCGTTTCGCCATTTGTCAGATTCGTCAAAATCATTGTCGCCAGCTTTAGTCTTTCGCCGGGCGGCATTTGAGAGATTGATGTTGTGTAGAGTTCTTGAACATTTTGCATTGATTTGTTCCTCCGGTACTTTGGCTGCGGCATTATACGCCCAGACAGCAGGCAGAATTCAAAGCCGTCTTAAATCCATATTTCGCAATCGGGCAGGTCGAGTTCTTCTTTTACCGCCTCGGCGCTAGCATCAATTTCCAAACCTCGTATATCAAGTAAACGTAGCTTTTTCAGGACTTTCAGGCAATCAAGATTTAAGTCAAAGCCTGGAAACCAACCATCAAGTTCTATTAAATCTTCATCCAGGTAGATATGAAGGATTTCAAGATTCACTCGACCTTCGAGATACTCAAGGTCGAAAAATTCGGCCACTTGGAGGCTGAGGTAACGCAGATTAACCATTTTATGTAGAGGTGCCCATCGGCATATATTCGTTTCCCATATTTCCAGCCCTTGTAGATGAGTGAGGCTCTCT
>CAYLJQ010000626.1:0-4378 GCA_964383955.1 uncultured Heliomicrobium sp.
GCTGTTGGCTTGCCTGTTTATGCTTTTCAGTTTTTTGAACCTGCAAAGTTTTGCTCAAACGACATCAACGGCGATTCTGGGAACCGTTACGGATGCTGCTGGCGCGGTTGTGGCCAATGCAAAAGTCACCGTGACCAACAACGGAACCGGAGTCAGCCGCACGGTTACGACGGCTTCCACCGGTGATTACAGCTTCCCGCTGCTGGATGTCGGAACCTACACCGTGACTGTGGATGCGCAAGGATTCAAATCCGGCGTGCGTCGCAACGTCATTCTGCAAATCAACGAAAAATTGCGCGCGGATTTTTCGCTTGAGGTAGGTGCAACGACTGAAAAAGTAGAAATTACTGCCGAAGGGCTGACGCTCAGAACGGATGACGCCACACTGGGGCAGACCATTGAACAGCGCCGGATTGAAGAATTGCCGCTCAACAATCGCAACCTGGGGGTGCTGGCAATTTTGCAACCCGGTGTGCAATACGGCCCGCGCAGCGGCACGGATGGACAAGGATTCGGCCAACGGCAAGGTTCGCACGGCATTCCGATTCCCGGCGTAGGGCTTTCGTTCGTGGCCAACGGTCAGCGCGAAACCAATCAGCACGGAACCTTGGATGGCGTCGTTGCCACCGAAGCGCGCGTCAATACCATAACCTTCAGCCCTTCGCCCGAAGCCGTTCAGGAATTCAGAGTTTTGTCCGGCAGTTATTCGGCGGAATATGGATTCAACGCTGGAGCGCAAACGCTGATCGTCACTAAATCCGGCACCAACGAATGGCATGGTTCGGCATTTGAATTTCTGCGCAATGATGTGTTTGACGCCGAAAACTACTTCCAGAACTATTTCAACGCTCCCGGCGCAGCGCGCTCAAAGAAAGACAGCTTGCGCCAAAACAACTTTGGCGGAGTGTTGACCGGCCCGTTCTGGATTCCGAAAATTTACGACGGCCACAACAAAACGTTTTTCATGTTCAATTACGAAGCCAAGCGCCGTCGTCAGGGAGGGATTGCGCAAACGGCCAACCATCCCCCAACGGCATTTCGCAACGGAGATTTCAGTTCGTTGCTGGCGCTGCCAACGCCGATCAGAATTGTTGATCCGCTGACCGGGACAGAGTTCGCTGGCAACATCATTCCTGCCAATCGCATTTCCAATTCTGCCAAAGAGTTGATGAAGTTTTGGCCGGAACCGCAACGCGCAAACGCCAACCCGCTGACTGGAATCAATTACACAGGGTTTGAGCGGCGCTCGCTGGATGACGATCAAGCCTTTGTCCGCGTGGATCACAACTTCGGCGAAAAGGACAAAATCTTCGGGCGATATGCGTTCAACGATGTCACCTACCTGGTTGTGCCGGGCGACAATCCGAACTTTACTTACTTTGTCGCCGGGCGAAACCAAAACATCGGCACAGCCTGGATTCATATCTTCACGCCGAACTTCATCAACGAAGCGCGCTACGGGTACAACCGTTCGGTGGACAACACCCTGAACCCTCGCGCAAATACCAATTTCGACGTAGATGCTTCGCTGGGATTGACTGGGTTCCGCGTAGTCAATGATGGCAATCGCAAATTTACGCCGCGTGAAACCGGCGTGCCGACCATCACAGTCAACAGCTTTTCGACGCTGGCAGAACAGGACGGCGGCAACGGGTTCGATTTCAACAACCTGCACCAGTTCAACGACAACCTGACTTGGAGCCACGGCGCGCATAATTCGAAGTTCGGATTCGATTACCGGCATGTCGCGCTGTTTCGTGGCGCAGCCAATGTCCCCCGCGGAGGACTGACTTTCAGCGGAGACATCGCCAACAACGGCTTTGCGGCATTTTTGTTGGGCTATCCCAGCACGACGACCACGCCGGAAGGGTTGCCGCTGACCGAAACGCGCCAAACACGCTTTGCCGCGTATGCCACGGACGATTGGAAAGCGACGCGCAAGCTGACGTTGAATTACGGGCTGCGATACGAATACAACACGCCAGCGGTGGACATTAAAGGCTTATGGCGTTCGTTGAGTTTTGAGCAACAGGTGAACGGCATTCCGACAGTGATCCCGAACATCGGCACGGAATTCGAATTTTACAAATCGCAGAAAAAACTGTTTATGCCGCGTCTGGGGTTTGCTTACCGCTGGACGGACGATTGGGTGTTTCGCGGAGGCTTCGGCATCTATTACAACGTTCACCAGTTGAACAACTACACAATTCTGAACCTGAACCCGCCGAAATCCGGCACCAGCAATTTCGCCAACAGTTCGACGGGCGGCAGAATCACCAACGCCGCCGGCCAGCCAGTACTGACATACGCCGCGCCGTTCGGCACGGTCAATCCAACCAGCGCGACAGGCATTAACGCGATCAGTCCGGACAATCCTCAACCGTATACCAGTCAGTGGAGCCTGGACGTGCAGCGCCGCTTGCCGTTCGACACCGTGCTGACAATTGGCTACGTCGGCAACAAAGGATCGCACATTGATCAAACGGTGGAATTGAATGCTCCCGCGCCTTCCATTCTGGCGAACCCTGGTGGGCGGCGTCCGATTCCTTCATTCATTGATGGCGTCGGCGGTCCAATCAGACCGCTCAACCGATTGCGCTGGCTGACTTCTGACGGCAATTCGTGGTATCACGCGTTGCAGGTCAACGCGCAAAAACGATTTAGCAAAGGGTTGCAGCTTGGGTTTGCCTATACCTACAGCAAGGCCATGGGCGAAGGCTACGGGCGCAACGAAGGTGGCGGCGCAGTTTCAAATTCCTACCAGAATCCCAAGAACCGCGCGGCTGAAAAGACTCGTTATGGCTTCGATTTCCGGCACAGCGCGGTCATCAACCTGCTTTACGAACTGCCGACGATTCCCGCTTTCAAAGACAATTTTGGAAAACACATCTTTGGTGGATGGCAGATGAACAGCATTATCGTGCTGCGTTCCGGATTGCCGTTTTCTGTTTTGCAGGGCAACACGATCAACACGCTGGAAGGCCAGATTCGCCCGGATCGCTTGAGCGATGGCAAGCTCAGCAATCCGACGGTCAACAAATGGTACGACCCGGATGCGTTTCGCGTGGTGACCTGCGCGCAACCCGGTTCGACCACGACCACGGCTGGTCAGGCGCTGAATACGTATCTGGCCCAGTTTTGCCATTACGGCAGCGCCGGGCAGGGAATTCTGGAAGGCCCCGGATTCAAGAACGTTGATTACTCTTTGATCAAGAACACGCAATTGACTGAAAAGTTCAGGGTGCAGTTCCGCGCAGAGATTTTCAACATTTTCAATACGCCGCAATTCGCCGTGCCGAACAACAGCTTGAACGCCGCAACGGCATTTTTGCCAACAACCGCTGGCGGAGCCTTCCCCACGCAAGTGACGCCTTCACGCGGGCCGGGTTCGATTTCCAGCCTGGTTGCGCCGATGCGGCAAATGCAGTTCGGTTTGAAGTTGTTGTTTTAATATGGAGTGCGGCGTGCAGCGCCGCTTTCCCACTATTTTCTGAGGCGTTTCATAGTGTTTGAAGCGCAGCTTTCGCGAAGGATTGGGAAAGCTGCGCTGCACGCCTCACTCCAAAGAGGGGGCAGCCATGGCAGCCATAAACATAAAAGACTGGCCGCATGCGCCTGTGCATCGGCTGGATACGAATGGAGTTTTCATGGTGACAGGAGCGACTTTATACAAAGTCCACCTGTTCAAGGAGCCAAAGCATTTATCTTTACTGGAAAATTCATTGCTCGCGCTGGCCAAAGAGTATGAATGGCAATTGGAGGCTTGGGCAGTTTTTTCCAACCATTACCATTTCATCGTGCGAAGCTTGCCCGGAGCGAAAGATTTAGGAAAGATGATTCATCAATTGCATACCGACACGGCGACAGAATTGAATCGGTTGCAAGACTTCAAAGGGCGCAAAGTTTGGTTCAATTTCTGGGATACTCAATTGACGTATCAGAAATCGTACTTGGCGCGGTTGAATTATGTGCATCAAAATCCGGTGAAACACGGTTTGGTTGCCGTAGCCAACGCGTATGCTTGGTGTTCTGCCCAATGGTTTGAGCAAACAGTCGCTCCGGCAGAATTGAAAACGATTTATAGTTTTAAGACGGATACTGTGAAGGTGTTGGATGACTTTTGAAGACGAAGCTATGGAGTGGTGTGAAGCGCCGCTTTCCTAGCTTTACTCAAAACAAATACTTTTGAAGACAATGAAAAAGCGGCGCTTCACGCCGCACTCCAAATTGAGAATCTATGATGAAAAAGAGTTTGTTGATATTAGTCAGTGCATTGTTGATGGTCTTCATGCCGAAAAGTTCGTCTGCTGTGACTGAAATCAAAATCCTGCGGCATCGTGAAGTTCCCATGCGCGATGGCGTCAAGCTTTTCGCCGAT
>CAYLJQ010000627.1:0-4371 GCA_964383955.1 uncultured Heliomicrobium sp.
ATTTCCTCCAAGGCGATGGCGGAACAGTTCAACCTGAATTCGGCGCAGATTCGAAAAGACCTGGCTTACTTCGGTGAATTTGGCGTGCGCGGCGTCGGGTATAACGTCGAAGAATTGCGCAATCATCTGGTCAAGATTCTGGGGCTGACGGTCAAACGCAAGGCTGCCATCGTAGGCTTGGGAAATCTGGGAATGGCGCTGGCCAACTATCACGGTTTCAGCCAGGGAAGTTTTGAAATCGCAGGCTTGTTTGACGATGACCCGGCCAAAGTTGGCCACCGCACGCGCGCCGGTCTGGAAATTCAAAGCACTCAAAAATTGATAGAAGTAATTCAACGTGAAGGCATTGAAATTGTCATCCTTGCCGTCACTGCTGCTGCCGCAGAACGAGTTCTGGAAGACGTCACCAACGCAGGAGTTCGCGCGGTTCTGAACTTTGCTCCAGTGCATCTGAATCCAAAGCCCGGAGTGAAGGTCAAAAACGTTGATCTGACAATTTCTCTGGAAAGCCTGTCGTACTTCCTGGCCAATCCCAGCGCGGATGCTATCAACATTGGGTACAGAGAGTTTTTGCGGCAAGAAGCGGCTGCCGCCGGAAAATGAGTCAGTACCGCGACCGATAGGAAGCGGGTAAATCACAATGGTAGACGAGCAAAAGGTAAAAGAGCAGATTGTTCAAATTGCCACCCGGTGTTACGACCGAGGTTTGCTGGTGGCAGGCGACGGAAATATCAGCGTTCGTGTCGGCGAAAATCGCTGTATCGCTACGCCATCGGCGGTCAGCAAAGGTTGGATGACGCCCGATATGATGGTTACGGTGGATCTGGACGGCAATCCGCTGGAACCTTCGGGATACAAAGTTTCTTCCGAATGGCCGATGCACAAAGTGATTTACCAGCATCGCCCGGACATCAACGCTGTTGTTCATGCGCATCCGCCGCACGCCACGGGATTTGCCGTTGCCGGTTTGAGTTTGAGCAAAGCCATTCTGTCCGAAGTCGTTTTAACATTAGGCTGTGTGCCGCTGGCGGCTTACGGAACACCTTCAACGCGCGAACTGACCGATGCGATTGAACCGTACCTGGAATTTCATGACGCATTGTTGATGGCCAATCACGGAGCGGTGGCTTATGCTGGGACGCTGGAACACGCCTTCAACAAGCTGGAAACCTTGGAGCACACCTGCAAGATCAGCTTTATCGCGCGTAGCTTGGGCAACGAAAACACAATTCCGGATCGTGCAATTCCCAAGCTGTTCGAGATTCGAGAGCGCAATGGTGTGATGCCGTTTGAAGCTCGCGCCGGGCAGGTTTGCGGGATTTCGGACGGGGCGATCGGTCGAGGCGACGGCGAGATTACTTTGACGCGCGCAGAGTTGGTGGAACTGCTGACGCAGTCGGCGCAGTTGTTGAATCGTTAGTCAGGATCAGTACCGCGACCGGTAGGGAGCGGAGTTTATGACAAGGAGCAAATGGTAATGGAAGCACTTGGAATGATTGAAACAAAAGGCCTGGTGGCAATGATCGAAGCGTCGGACGCAATGGTCAAAGCAGCCAACGTCACTCTGATCGGATATGAAAAGATCGGCGGAGGATTCGTCACTGCCATCGTTCGCGGAGACGTCGCTGCGGTCAAAGCCGCAACAGACGCCGGAGCCGCTGCCGCTCGCCGCGTCGGCGAACTGGTTAGCGTTCACGTCATCCCGCGCCCACATTCTTCGGTGGATGAAGCACTTCCCGTCGCCGCCCTATCGAGAGGCTTGAAATAAAAATGTAGAGACGCAAAATTTTGCGTCTCTACAATTCAAAACCCAAATGATTATTGGACGCATCATCGGCAACGTCGTCGCCACGCGCAAAGATCCTCGGCTGGAAGGCTGCAAGCTTTTGCTTGTCCGCCCGATCACGCTTACAGGCGAAGACGAAAGCAGCTATCTGGTGGCGATTGACACCGTCGGTGCTGGCTACCGCGAAAAGGTCTTAGTTGTTTCCGGCAGCAGCGCGCGAATGGCAGAAGGCATGAAAGATCGTCCGATAGACGCCGCGATTGTTGGCATCATTGATACGGTTGAAGTGACGGATTAGCTTCTGGCGGGACAACGCCTTTGCTTTAAGTAAATGTCTACTATTCGCATTGCACTCGCGCAGATCAGCACCACGGTCGGCGATTTCGCTGGCAACGCAGCCAAAATCAGTTCCTATATTGAACAAGCCAAAAAAGCCGGAGCCGACATTGTCGCCCTTCCGGAACTGGCTCTGACCGGATACCCGCCCGAAGATTTGCTGCTCAAACCGCAATTCATTACTGCCAATCGTCGAGCGCTGGATGACATCATCGCGGCTTCAACGGGAATTATTTCCATCGTCGGGTTTGTGGATCGAACCACGGATATTCATAACGCAGCCGCAGTGATTTGTGACGGCGAATTGAAGGCCGTTTACCGCAAAAACTTCCTGCCGAATTACAGCGTCTTTGATGAATATCGTTACTTCGACGCCGGACAAAGCGCGCCGATTTTTGCGTATGGCGACGTATTGTTCGGCGTAAACATTTGCGAAGACATCTGGTATCCGGGCGGGCCGACGCAGGTGCAGGCTCTGGCCGGAGCGCAAATTATCATCAACATTTCCGCTTCGCCGTATCACGCCGCCAAAGGAAAAGACCGCGAACGGATGCTGGCAACGCGCGCGGAAGATAACGCAGTGGCGCTGGCGTATGTGAATCTGGTAGGCGGACAGGACGAACTGGTCTTTGACGGGCAAAGCCTGATCATCAATGAACGTGGCCAGATCACTGCCCGCGGCAAATTGTTTGAAGAAGATTTGATTATTACAGACATCAACGCTGAGCGGGTTTTCAAAGAGCGGCTGCATGATCCGCGTCGCAGACAGGAACGAATTGATATCACCAGCCAGGGAATCAATATTGAACAAATCGAACTGCGCCGATTTCCCTTTGAAAAGGGAAAACAGGATACAGAAAGCCATCAGCCGATAACGCCTGTTTATGAAGCGCCAACGCTTCCGGAAGAAGTTTACAAAGCCCTGGTTGTCGGCACCCGCGATTATGTTTTGAAGAACGGCTTCAAAAGCGTTGTCATCGGTTTGTCAGGCGGAGTGGATTCGGCTTTGGTGGCTTGCGTTGCCGTGGAGGCGCTCGGCGCTGAAAACGTGACTTGTGTGTTTATGCCGACGCGATTTTCTTCCGGCGAAAGCGCGCGCGACGCTGAACAACTGGCAAAAAATCTAGGCGTTGCCTATCACATCATTCCCATCGAAGAGACCTTCAAACAATACCTGACGATGCTGGAACCAGTATTTTCCGGAACTCCAATGGGCGTCGCCGAAGAAAACATCCAGGCGCGCGTTCGCGGCAACATTCTGATGGCGGTGTCGAACAAATTCGGCGCAATGGTTTTGACCACCGGCAATAAAAGCGAAATGGCTGTCGGATACTGCACGCTCTATGGCGATATGTGTGGCGGGTACGCCGTCATCAAAGACGTTCCGAAGATGCTGGTTTACGAGCTTTGCTATTACGTCAACCGGCTGAGCCAGCAGCCAATCATTCCCGAATACATCATCACTCGTCCGCCTTCAGCCGAACTGCGCGAAGACCAGAAGGACACCGATTCGTTGCCACCGTACGAAGTGCTGGACGCCATTCTGGATTTGTACGTCGAGCAGGATTTGAGCCTGGAAGCAATCATTGCCGAAGGCTTTGATGAAGCGACTGTCCAGCGCATTTCGCGTCTGGTGGACCTGAACGAATACAAACGCCGCCAAGCTGCTCCCGGCGTACGCATCACTCCGCGAGCTTTCGGCCGCGACCGCCGCATGCCAATCACGAATAAGTTTCGCGGCTAGTTCACAGTTCGCAGTTCGCAGTGTAGATTGACGGCGGCTGTGAACCGGGAACTACAAACTGCGAACTGAAAATGAACCTGCCTAATCTACTCACACTTCTGCGAATTTTCATTGTCCCTTTGCTGGTGGTCGTTTTGCTGACGAAGTTTTCAGAAGATTACGTCGGCATGCCGCAACACATTGCTGGCGTCACATTGTTTTTGATCGCCGCTACTACTGACGCCGTTGACGGCTGGTTGGCGCGCAAACGCGGGCAGGTGTCAAAGTTTGGAATCCTGCTGGATCCAATTGCAGACAAACTGCTGATTTCTGCTGCGTTCATTTCACTGGTCGAAAATCGGCTGGCTCCGGCATGGGCTGTGGTGATTGTCGTCGGTCGAGAATTTGCCGTTTCCGGTTTGCGAGCGCTTGCTGCGACCGAAGGCTGGACAATCCCAGCGTCGAAGGCCGGCAAGTTCAAGATGTTTTCTCAGGTCGTGACCATCGCATTTTTGATCACTTCATC
>CAYLJQ010000628.1:0-4367 GCA_964383955.1 uncultured Heliomicrobium sp.
GATTGAAGTGGAATCCACCGACACGTGTTGACTCATCAAATATCCCAGGTGGAACAGTAGTAAACCAAATTGGTATGACAGAACCATCACCAAACCTATTTTTGAATTTTTCAGACTCAAAGCGTGTCCAGACACGTTTTGGATAATCCGGCCCTAGAAAACATATGACATATACGGCTTCTGTTAGATATATCGGCCCAAGATAATCCTCAATGTTTTCAGCAAGAATTCTATGCTGCTCATTTTTGTCGTAAAACACTTCCAATTCTTGGTCACGGAGAACTTCAAAAAGCCGTTCAGCATACTGCCGATCTGCCCCAGCAAATGAGAGAGCAAAATCATATCGCCGCTCAAAGTGTATATTTATGAATCCCGCTCGCTCGGCAAATTTGTTCCAAAGAAGATTGCGCAAGAAAAACACAAACTGTGGATCCTCAACGGCAAGCACATGATTTTCATCATCGTAGTGAAACACTTCAGCAAGGCCTGGCTTTGTTTGAATAACTCCTTTTAGATAACCTCCTTCTACGACCTGCCCAACACTTCCACGCATCTCTTGGTGCAAAGCAATTTGTCTATCAAGATGAATTGACCACTCTTGAGCACTTGAGAGCCATTTTAGTATATGCAGGTATGGCGCTCTGCCTTCTCGTCTGAGACGGGTGCCGCAGGCAAAATCAATCGCTACCTGCATAAAACGACGGGATAAATCTTCCATCATCCTGCTTCGGATAACTTCAAAACTAACATCAATTGAGTGGTGCTCTTTCTGAGCCTCAATGATGTTGGCTTGTAAACAGCTTTCATGGCAAAGGTACTGCGCAATAAAGAAGCTACCAGCAGCAGCCTCGATCATATCGTCCTTAGCAGAAAATTTTACGTTTAGTGCCTGTTCGCCAAGTTCAATGACTTCACGGACTTTCTCATCAGGATTGGATTCAAACGGGATAGTTTCAATTCTACTATTGAGATCAGGAGCGAAGCGGACAAGTGCATCGCCGGCCTTGTTAATCCCAATCACGACGAGCTTAACATCCATTCTCTCTTCATCAGCAAGAACCTTCATATAATCGGCTAGCATCTGCCTCGTAGCCATATCTAGACGATGAAAATCATCAACAATTATTGTCCCCGCATCTGGAATTGAGGGAAGCTCGCGAATCAAATCTATATCATCTGACCTCCTGGCAGACAGGCGTAGAGCTCCCTGAATACCAAGTTCTTCCATCACGCGAACGACAGCGCTCGTTTTTCCAATTCCAGATGGGCCTTCAATTACAACTCCGCGACCAGGAGTGCGGAGAGCAACTAGAAGCTTTGTATATTCAATTGGCTTGACGAAGGTATAGGACGGAACACCTGAAAGCTTGAAGACCTCTTCTAACAATGGCATAGGCATATAATTTCTGCTTATCACCTACTAAAGATGCCACGCAGTATAGTTTTGCCACTTGGCTGAGACAATCTTTCGCGCCTCAACCATCATCTTGACCCTTTCTCCACGCCTCACAGATAATCCACTTATGCCAAACAAAAAACGCCTTTTCCTGATTGATGGAATGTCGAACATCTTTCGCTCGTATTACGCGATTCGCGGATTGTCGAACTCGAAAGGGTTGGCGACAAATGCGGTGTACGGCTTCACAATGACGCTGCGGAAGATGATTGCCGAGCACAAGCCTGATTACCTGGGCGTTGTGCTTGATTCTAAAGAGCCAACTTTCCGGCGCGAAAAGTTCGAAGCCTACAAATCGAACCGGCCTGATATGCCGGAAGATTTGGCGCAACAGCTTCCCTACATTGATCGTGTTTGCGCGGCGTTGCGTGTGCCGGTCATAAAAATGCCGAAGTACGAAGCCGACGACATTCTGGGCACGCTGGCCAAACAAGCCACTGCTGAAGGCTTGCAAACCATTATCGTCACCAACGACAAAGACCTGGCACAACTGATTCACGATCCTGACGTGGTCATGCTGCGGGTAGAAAAGAACCTGGGCGAAACCTTTCTGGACGAGGCAGGCGTTAAAGCCAAGTTCGGCGTGCGCGCAGATCAGATTGTGGATTGGCTGGGGTTGATGGGCGATCCGGTGGATTGCATTCCGGGTGCTCCGGGCATTGGCGAAAAAGGCGCGGTCGGATTGTTGGAACAGTTCGACAACATCGAAAACGCGCTGGCTGGTTGGGAACAGGTCAAACGAAAAACCTACCGCGAATCCTTGCGCGACAACGCCGAGCAGATTCGTTTGTCACGTGAACTGGCGACAGTAGATGTCAATGTGCCGGTCACCCTAGACTTGAAAGGGCTGATTTACGAAGAGCCAGATTACCAACTGGCGCACGAACTGTTTTCAGAACTTGAGTTCGCCACACTGACGCGCGAATTTGCCAAAGGCGCGGTCGAAGGCGAAAAGGTCGAAACCAAAGCCGCCGACCAACCTGACACGCGATACGAACGAATTTCCACAGTGAAAGAGCTGGACAAGCTGGTCAAAACGCTGACAGATGTCGGCAGATTTAGTTTTGAATTGTGTGTTGGCACAGATGGAGCCTTGAATGGCGTGGCGTTTTCCTGCGAAGCGAATTCTGCGACACATTTTGATTTAGGTACCTGCGACGATTGCGACCAAGCCATCAAGATGCTGAAAGAGCTTTTTGGCAATCGTTTGATTGAAAAAGCAACCTTCGATTTGAAACGCGCAATCCACCTGCTGTCTCAGCGGGGAATTACCATTGAAACAGCTACGGATGATGCGCTGCTGCAAGGATATTTACTGGATTCCGAACGATCCAAATATGAGATTTCGGCGCTTGCCAACGAACATCTGGGCGGGTACGGCTTGGCAAAAGATCAGGATGTGACTGCACAGTGCGCCGAACTGGTTGGGCGATTGGCCGACGCGATGAACCTAAAAATCGCCGACGACAAAATCCAGTTCGACTTTCAGGAACAGACGCTGGATTACGTGTACCAGCAAATCGAAATGCCGCTGGTTCCGCTACTGTATGAAATTGAGCAGGCGGGCTTTCGCGTGGACATCGATGTGCTCGCCAAGCTTTCAGTCGAAATGGCGCAGGAAATTGAACGGCTTTCGCAGAAGATTTACACGGAAGCCGGACGTGAGTTCAATATCGGTTCGCCGCAACAGCTTGGCGAAGTGTTTGAAGAACTGAACTATGAAGTTTCCAAACGAACGGCAACGGGGCAAATTGCCACCAGCCGCGATGTGCTGGACGAACTGGCGTTGAAATACGAACTGCCGAAACTGGTGATAGATCACCGCGAACTATCGAAGCTGAAAAGCACTTATGTTGATGCCTTCCCTTCTCTGATCCATCCTGCGGACGGACGGATTCACACGACGCTGAATCAGACTATTGCGGCGACTGGGAGAATTTCTTCGACCGATCCAAACCTGCAAAATATTCCGATTCGAACGGAAATGGGCCGCCGCATCCGCCGTGCCTTCATTCCAGCGGATGGCTGCGTGCTGATGTCGGCGGATTATTCGCAGATCGAATTGCGTTTGCTGGCACACATCACCAAAGATCCCGTGATGCTGGACGCGTTCAGCAAAAACGAAGACATCCACGAACGCACCGCCCGCGAAGTTTTCGGAGCCAAAACCGCCGAAGAACTGAAAGAAAAACGCCGCGTTGCCAAAATCGTCAACTTCGGCATCGCTTACGTCATCGGGCCGTTCGGCTTGGCGCAGCGTGTCGGCATCAATCGCACAGAAGCCCGCAAAGTAATAGACGACTGGTACCGCACTTACGCCAACGTCAAAAAGTATATGGACGAATTACCCGAACAGGCTCGCAGCGCAGGCAATGTGGTGCGCTCAATCTTTGGCCGGTTGCGCCGAATGAACGATCTGGCCAGCAAAGGCGCCGCCCGCGCTCGCGCTGAACGCGAAGCCGTCAACATGCCGATGCAAGGTTCGGCTTCCGACATTGTCAAGCTGGCGATGCTTCACGTTTGGCAAGCGCTGAAAAAAGAAAAGCTGAGCGCCAAAATGATTCTGCAGGTTCACGATGAACTGGTTTTTGAAGTGCCGAAAAAGGAATTGAAGCAAACCTGCGAAGTCGTCAAAACGGCAATGGAAAATGCGGTGAAGCTGGCTGTTCCATTGCCGGTAGAACTTGGCAGCGGCGAAAATTGGATGGACGCGAAGCCATAAAAACAGCTTCCACGAAGGCACACGAAGTTCCACGAAGAAAACCAGAGAAGCAATTTTCTTATTTAAACTTCATCAGAGAAAACGTCCCCAAGGAAACTGCAAATGAAGAAGCTGTTTGTGATTCTTTCGATGTTGGCGTGGTCGGTGACGACATTTGCCCAGAAAGTGCCAACACAAGATTACCTGGTG
>CAYLJQ010000629.1:0-4363 GCA_964383955.1 uncultured Heliomicrobium sp.
TTCGTGCGCTGCAAATCAATGACAAATATGCTCCGGCGTATCGCGGCATCGGGTATTGCCAGATTCAACAAAAACAATTTCAAGCGGCGGTCAGCAATCTGGAAAAATCCTTTGCGCTTGAGCCGAATGTGCCGATGACGTTACTGTTGTTGGGCTATGCCAATCTATCGCTCAGCCATTATGAAGAAGCCCGGCAATGTTTTCAGCAAGCGCTGAAACTGGGAGCCGACAGCGCGGCGCGCGCGCACGTGTATCTGGCGGAAATTTACGCCCACGAACAAAAATTCAAGGAAGCGGCGGATTCCATTGCGGCTTATCTGAAAGCCAATCCTAACGCCGCTGATGCCGCCAACTTGCGAAAAATGGAAGCCGATTGGCGCGAACGCGGCACCAAAAAACCCTGACCTGATTTTGCTCTGATTGGTTTTGCAGTAAAGTTTCAACGCCATGATGCATCTGGTTCTGACAATTCTTCTCGCCTTCACGTGTCTGCCGCAGCAAGCTGCGGCAGACGTTGCCGCGCAATTTCAGCGCGCCGTCACCCTGCAACAGGAAGGCAAATTTGCCGAAGCCGCAGACGAATACCGCGCGCTGCTTAAACGCAAACCCGATTACGTTGAAGCGCAAGCCAACCTGGGTGTGGCGCTGGCGCGCTTGGGCAAATACGAAGAAGCTGTCGCCGCATACACTGCGGCATTGAAACTTGCACCCCAGTTGACGCCGATCCGGCTAAATCTGGGAATTGCGCATTACCGCGCCGGACAAATGCAGCAGGCAGCGGACGTGTTGCGCCAGTTTTTGGAAATCGTTCCCGATTCCATTCAAGCTCGGCAACTGTTTGGACTGTCGTTGGCCGCGTTAGGCAAACACGCTGAAGCCATTGAACAATTGACACCAACGCTGGATGCGGCGTCGCCTGACCCGGCAGTGTTATACACCTTGGGACTGTCGCAATTACTCGCAGGCAAAGCTGGCTTCCGCGCCACGCTGGAACGGCTGGCGGCGTTTCCCACCGGATTGCCCGCGCTGCATTTGTTGCAAGGGCAGGCATTTTTACGCGATCTGGAATACGAACAGGCGCTGGAAGAATTGAACGAGGCGAAAAAACTCAATGCCGATTTGCCGCGATTGCATTACGCGCTGGGTTTGGCGCATTTGAAGCTCGCACACAATTCGGAAGCGCTGGCAAACTTTGCCGAGGAAGCCAAGCGCAACCCGCGCGATTACTTGACGCTGTACCATTTGGCGTTCACACAAGAAGCCACCGACCAACTGGACGCCGCGCTGCAAAGCACAAACATTGCTTTACAAATTGACCCGCAATCCACTGAAGCCAACGCGCTGTTGAGCAAAATCCTGAGTCGCCAGGGCAAAAATGCCGAGGCATTGCCGCCACTGGAACGCGCCGTTACCAAAGACCCAACCGATCCGGTCAAACGCTATATGCTGGCGCGGATCTATCGCCAACTGGGGCGCACTGCTGACGCCAACCGCGAATTTGCCGAAGTCCAACGCCTGAAAGCCGAACAGCTTAAAAACGACCGTGCGCGCGCTCCTAAACCGTAAACGTAGCGCAGGGTTTCTAAACTGCGCCGATTCCCGCGAAGAGCACTTTTTAGCCACCAAACTTTTCAGATGAAGACCTGAGCAGGTTGGAAAACCTACTCTACTATCGCGGATGTGCTTCTCCCGGCTTCACAACGCGAATCCAGTGATCTGTAAATTTGAAATGCAGATGCGAAGGCTCGTACTTCGGCATGTGGCAGGTCGTGCAATTCTGTTTGCCCGTGGGACAAGCAGGCGCAGTTCGTTCGGCTGATTTCGTTTGAAGGTTACCGCCCTGGTGGCAAGCCAGACATTTGGCGTCATAAGAGCGTGGTTCGTGGGCCACGTCGCCGTGCGGATCATGGCAAGCCGTGCATCCAATTCGGCGATCATCCGGGTTTTGATAGCATTTGCTGTTGGCCAGCCGGTAAGGCTGAAACCGCACGTTGGCATCGCCGCCGCGTTCGGGCAATTGCATGACAGCTTCCCAACTGCGATGGCACGCGCCGCACATCAACTGATTCACGTCGTCCGAAGGCCAACTTCTCGGATTGAAAATTTCCTGCTTCGCTAATTCTTTTTTTCCAGCTTTCAGTGCCGCCAGGTGTTTTTCGCCCGGTCCGTGACACGCTTCGCAATGCAGCCCTTGTGTGAACTGATCGAGTTTAACTTCGCTGGCGGCTGGCGTCGGCGTTGAATGGCAAGTGAAACAAGCCAGTGCTTCATGAGGCCGCTGCGGCTGGCCAATCGCATCATCCAGCGAAGCCGGAATGCCGCGCGGCGCTCCCGGCGTTAAGTCCAATCTTCCCAAGCTGGTAAAGTAGCTGACACGCGTTTCGTAATAACTGCCTTTGTGCTGAATGACAAAGGTTTTGCCGGACGTGCCGTGGCCGAAGCTCCACAGCAAAGGCGAAGTGAACGTTGAGTTGCCGTTGGTGATGCTGTAATTGAACTGTGCGCCTTGCCGTTCAATGCGATAGGTGAATTCGCCCAGCTTGAAGGTCAGCGGAGCGCGTTGCCGCAACAATTCGTCGTCTGCGGTTGGAACCAAAGCCAGCGCCATCGCCGTTTTTGATTGCTGCTTTGCGATCCCCTCATGGCATTGCGCGCAAACTGCCTGGCCGACAAACTTCGAACCGTTCACCGCTTTGCCCAATCGCCATTTTTCTGTCGGCGATTGAAACGCCGAGGATTTACCAAGCCAGCCACACACACCAAAAGTCAGCACAAGCAAGATGGAAATTAAGCGTTTTAGAGAAGACCTGGAAATAAAGCTGCCGGGAGTTTTTTCTACCGCAGAGGCGGAGAGTTCCGCAGAGGTTTCGCAGAGGTTTAACTCTTTCCTCTGCGCTTCCTCAGCGTTCTCTGCGCTTCTGCGGTGAATTGAACCTGTTACCTTCATTTCTTTTTGCTTCGGATGTTACTTGCTCGTTGCTGATTTCCAGCCTTTGCCTTCGGTAACAATCAGCGTTTGATTGATCGGCAGATTTTTCAGTTTCTCTACACTGCCATTTGGCCATTGAATTTCGACTTGCTCCACTGCGCGCGCTTGCTCCAAGCCGAAATGCAATCGCCAATCCGAATGCGAAAGATAACTGTCGCCGCTGCGCACTTCGTCAAATTGCGTCAACTTGCCCGCCGTCAACTTTACCTTCGCGCCAACGGCATTGCGATTGGATTTAACGCCGACCAGCTTCAACTGAATCCAGTTCGAGGAATCTTTACCAGCAGTTTTCATCAACTCATTGCGCAACAGCATCGGCACGCCATCCAGTTCGTTGACGATCAAATCTATTGCGCCGTCTTCGTCATAATCGCCAAAGGCAACACCGCGCGAAACACGCCGTTCCATCAATGCCGCGCTGGCTTCGCTGGCAATTTCGGCAAATGTGCCGTCACGCAAGTTGCGATACAGCAGTTTTCGCTGTTTGTATTGTCCACCCGGATACGCGCCTTCGACTTGCGGATAAACGTGGCCGTTGGCGACAAAAAAATCCAGCCAGCCGTCGTTGTCAGCGTCAAAAAACTTCATCCCCCAGCCAACAAAAGGCAGGCTCGCTTCGACGGTTTTGGTCGCGCGGGTGACATCGGTAAACGTCTTGTCGGAATTCTTGTGATAGATGGTGTTGTAATCTTCCGAAAAGTTGCTGACCGCCAAATCCAACCGCCCATCGCGGTCATAATCGCCAACAGTGATTCCCATACAGGCCTGTTCGTTGCCGTTTTCATCCACAGCAACGCCGAGCGAAAACGCAGTTTCAGTAAATGTTCCGTCATGATTGTTGCGATACGCGAAGTTGGGAACCGTGTCGTTGGCAACAAAAAGATCCGGCCAGCCATCGTCATCAAAATCCGTCCAGACCACGCCAAGCCCGTAATGACCTTGCGCGTCTTCGACCTTCGCCTGTTTGCTGACATCTGTGAATGTTCCATCGCCATTGTTGCGGTACAGCGTATCGCCAGCGCCCTGAAGCCCGCGCGGCCCGCACTGAACTTCCACGTTGCGATACCGGCAAGTTTCGCCTTTGCCAAACTGCGGCAGCTTGTCCAAGGAAAACTCTACGTAATTGGCGACGAACAAATCCAGGTCGCCGTCGCGGTCATAATCGCCCCAGGCTGATCCAGTCGAAAATCGCGGATCGTTGACTTTGGCCTTGGCCGTGACATCTTCGAATTTTCCGTTGCCCAGATTGCGGTACAGTTTGTTCGGCCCAAAACAGGTCACATACAAATCATCATTGCCGTCATTGTCGAAATCTGCGACGGAAACTCCTATCGCCCAGCCCGGATCAGTGACGCCGGCTTTTGCCGCAACCTC
>CAYLJQ010000630.1:0-4360 GCA_964383955.1 uncultured Heliomicrobium sp.
TCTTGAATCATTTTCAGAGTTTAACGTCCAAAAAATGTGGGTAAAGGCAAGGTTCAGAACCTGTCCCACCCCACCGCTCAATGTATGAGCCGTACTCGACTGAAAACCGCTGTTGGCGCGAAAAAATTGTGCGCTTAGCGCAGGGTTTTCGCGCCTGATCTGTATAAGGCTGTGTGATCCAATCAATGAACAAGTAAAAATCTTGTCGAGCGGAGAGAATTCTCGGCTCTGTCCGTTTCCCATAAAGTCACTAACCAACGCAGAGAGGACCAACACTGTGAAGCGCAAACTGCTCTTTATCTCCATCGCGGCGGCTTTAGCCGTCAGCTTACTGGCGTTGCCGAAAGTCAGCGCCGACGAAACCAAAGCCAAATCCATGGCCAAGGAAGTCACCTTTAACAAAGACATCGCGCCGATTTTTTTCAAAACCTGCGCCGAATGCCATCGGGCGGGTGAAATCGCTCCGTTTTCGGTCATGAGCTTCAAGGACGTTCGTCCCTGGGCAAAATCCATCAAGGAACAAGTTGTCAGCAAAGCGATGCCGCCCTGGCATGCCGATCCGAATCACGGCCAATGGATCAATGACCGCCGTTTGTCGCAAACCGACATTGACAAGATTGTCGCCTGGGTCGACGGCGGCGTGAAAGAAGGCGCGGCGAAAGATTTGCCGCCCGCGCCGAAATTCGAAATGGGCTGGAACATTGGCAAACCCGATCAAACGTTTTCGATTCCGGAACAGAAAATTCCAGCCGAAGGCGTTGTGCCTTACCAGTATCTGCGTGTTCCCACCAACTTCGCGGAAGATCGTTGGGTGACAGCGGCGGAAATTCGCTCGACGGGCCGCGAAGCCATGCACCACGTGATCGTTTTCATTCAAGACCCAAAGAATCCAAGCCGTACCGATGGCAATCTGCTGGCGGGTTATGCCCCCGGCGAACAGCCGACTCTTTTCCCGGATGGTTACGCCAAGAAAGTTCCGGCAGGCGCAACATTGATGTTCCAACTGCATTACACCCCCAGCGGCAAAGCTCTAACTGACATCACCACTATCGGGCTGAAATACGCGAAAGAAGCGCCAAAACATCAGGTGCTGACTCGTCCGGTGCTGAACACAGGCTTCGTCATTCCGGCGGGAGCCAGCAATCACGAAGTAAAATCGTTTTACACGTTTTCAGAAGACACCCACATCACCAGCTTTATGCCGCACATGCATTTGCGCGGCAAAGATTTTGAAGTCAAAGCGCACTTCCCGGACGGAACGTCAAAAATTCTGCTGAGCGTGCCGAAGTACGATTTCAACTGGCAGACGTATTACGTTCCGAAAGAACCGGTCTCCATTCCGAAAGGAACCAAGATCGAATGCACCGCGCATTACGACAATTCGGCGGCGAACAAATACAATCCCGATCCGAAAAAAGATGTTCGCTGGGGCGATCAAACCTGGGAAGAAATGATGATTGGCTGGTTGAGCTATTACAACGACGGTACAAATCCGGCAAAACCGGCTGAGAAGCCTGCCGCTGTCAGCAGCAGTGAAAAATAAGGCGTTCGGCAGCATGTAATGTCTGGGCCACAGATTGCACTTGCCGCAATCTGTGGCCTATCCTTTTGCCGGAGGAAAAAGCCAGTGAGAAATCAAAAGTTCGTTCAAATTGTCGTCTGGGTTCTTGTCATTCTGGTTGTCGCTGGATTGGTGTTGCCGGTCGTAACTTCTATGTTCGGACTCTTCTAAACCTGCAACCTGAAACCTGTCACCTAAAATTGCTATGGTCAATCGTCGTCTTACAACAATTCTCCTGTTCGTTTTTGCCGCCTTCTTTCTTTCAACGCGAACCGGCAGCACGCACGAACCCATCACCACCAAGGTGATGTTCAACAAAGAAGTCATTCGCATTCTGGAGCGCAACTGTCTGGGCTGCCATGCACCGAACAAGATCAAAGCCGACATCTCGCTGACGACTTACGAAGAAGCGCGGCCCTGGGCCAAAGCCATCAAGGAAGAAGTGTTGGAAAAACGAATGATGCCGTTTCAGGCCGTCAAAGGCTACGGGCGGTTTCAGCACGATTACGTTCTGACGCAGCGCGACACGGAACTACTGGTTTCGTGGATTGAAGGCGGCGCTCCACGCGGCGATATCAAAGATTATCCCGCGCAGCAAATTGACCAGTTGATCAAAGGCGATTCGTGGTCGCTGGGCAAACCTGATCTGGTTTTATCCTCCCAGGAAACAAAGATTGCAGCCGAAGGCGAAGACGAAACTGTTTGTTTCGCCTTGCCGACTAATTTGAAAGAGCCGCGCGTGCTGTCAGCGATTGATTTTCAACCCGGCAACGGAGCTGCCGTTCACGGCGCGTCAATTCACCTTTTCAGTAACAAGCCGATTCCGCCCAACGTCAGAATGTCGCTTTGCGGAAGGATTGGCGAAACCTTGAGCGTTTGGGTTCCCGGTCAAGCTGCCACTCGCTTTCCTGAGGGCGCTGGCCGACGGTTGAAAGCTGGCGAAGAACTTATCTTGCAGGTTCGCTACCACAAAACCGGCGAAGCAACGACCGACCGCAGCCGCATCGCGCTGTATTTCGCAAAAGAAGCCTCGGCGAAATCCGTGCGCACAGAAACAATTACACCTGCGCCCGTCACGGTTCCGGCAAATGCCGAAGATCATCTGGTCAAAGCTTCTATGACCGTCACCCAATCCGCCGAAGCTATTTCGATTCGCCCGCTTCTCTTCCCTTTCGCTAAATCGGTCGAAGCAACGGCGTATCGCCCGGACGGAACTATCGAAGTTTTGATCGTCGCCAAAGATTATCGCTACGATTGGCAACCGGCGTACTTCTTCAAACAACCCGTTCAGCTTCCACGCGGCACGCGCATCGAAGTCACAGCGTACGTGGACAATTCCGACAACAATCGCAACCAGCCAAACGATCCGCCAGTGGAATTGAAGCTCAATTCCCCGCTATGCGAAATCGCTTTGGCGCAAACGTATAATCTCAAACCAGAAAGATAAGCCGACGCCTATGGCAGCCACACTGAAATAGAAAGGGCGCTACTTTTCACAAAGAGCGCCCGATTTCAGCCTTTCGTTTCCCGAATCAATTCCAGCGAACTTCAATTTCGTAATCCGCGGCTCCGCCTGAAGAATCACGAATTTCAATGATTGCCGTGTAGTTATTTCGGCGGCTTGGTTGTTCGATGACACGAACTTCGCCGCGTCCACGGCGTTTGTCCACCGAAACGCTCGTGTCGTTTCTGGGCAGGGCCGAAGTGAAATCGAAACTGACTCCCACAGCACGTTGCCCCGAAATCACACGGTCGCGAACCGTGCGGCCGCTGATTTCCAGCAGCGTTACGTCATCCACGCGTCCCCGCCAGGTCATGCTACCGGGCTGGCCAATCCCGAAACTTTGGTCGCGATCACGACCACGGTTGTCACGGTCACGATTGAAGTCGCGATCTCGTCCAAACGTATCCACAGACCGCAGCAAAAACCGCTGATTGGCTTCGCCGTTGGAGTTGTAAATCTGCATACGGCCGCCGTCACCACGCGCGCTGGAAGGTGAATCCAGAGCTTTCCCGCGACGCGTCGTAAAGTAATAGCCGTTATCAGGGCCTGGACGAATCTGCCACATCTGGTTTTCGTCGCCTCTGCGCAACCGGGCCAGCGTCACGATGTCGCCGCTTTCGCCGCGACCGGAAACCGTCATCGCATCACCGCCAACTCCGGCAAGGACGTAAAAATAACCATTCCCTGCGTCTTCAATATCCCATTGAGAAGTCCGCCCGATGCCAGAGGTTTGCACCACGGTTCGACCATCACTGCTAACCGAAAGCATTCGGCGCGTGGCAACCAGTTCAATTTCGTACCGACCGCCCCGAATGACACCGGAAGACTGGCCAAACCGATCATCGCGTCGTTCGTCACGCCGGTCGTCACGCCGGTCATCACGCCGATCGTCGCGATCTTCATACTGCCAGCGCAGGTTGTTGATGGTATTGCGGCGAACATCAATCACGCCTTCGAACGAAATCGTCCGCCCGATGACGCGGTTTGTCATCACACGCCCGCGCCCACGAATTCCCTTTTCAGTACGACTGATAAACCAGGTTTCAGCGGTATCAATTTGGACGTCAGAATCGCGGCGTTCGTCGGCGGCAATTCGCGTGCGCAGTTCGCGCAAAGCCAAATCCCGATCCTGACGCTGCGCGATCTGGGTTTGCTGTGCGACAACTGCGCCAGCCATCCCCACCACCAATAAAATTACTGCGAGCAAGTTTTGTTTTTTCATTTTCTTCTTTCCTTTTCAGATTCCAGTTCTGTTGATGAAAGGCCTGTTTTCAGCCTGCTAAATAAAAAAAAAG
>CAYLJQ010000631.1:0-4344 GCA_964383955.1 uncultured Heliomicrobium sp.
GATGATGCCGATGACTACAGGCAACGCGAAAATTGCCGAAGCGAACGGCGTCACATCGTCCGGCACTTTCAGAAACTTGATTGCGGCTTCTCGCAAAATGGCGCTGATCAACAAAACCAGCGCGCTCAGCCGCAGTGATTGCAGCCAATTTTGCCGCCGGAACGAGAACGCTGAACCGACCATCGCGCTGGCTCCGGCCCACACGCCGAAAACGGCAATGCCGGTCAGCGAAAACCACAGCGAAGTCGGCAACTTGGCCAATCCGCTGATGTGCCGATTGAAGTACACCAATTGCGGCGGCATGTTGGTAAATAAAACGTGATTGTCGTTCAGCAAAACGGAAAGCGGTGTTCGCCAAAGAATAAAGCCGTAGCTAGCGCCAAAAATAACAATTACCGGCAGAATGAAATTCAGCGCCTCACGGCCTAAAGCTTTGCGGGTGGCCAGGCTTTCCGTCAGCAATAAAACCGCCGCCGCAGTCCAGGCAGCCAACGCAATTTCCGGTTTGGAAATTAACGCCAGCCCCGCAAAGATTCCCGACCAAATCATCACCTTTGATTGTCGCGTTTGCACAAATTTGACTGTGCACACCAGCGAAGACAGCGAAAACAAAAATCCATACAGCGCGGCATAGGCATACGGCTGAATGTAATTGGCTGTGGATTTGAGGGCGCAGATGACTAAAACCAGCCCGGTGACCGCCGCCGATTCCCAGACAGACATCAGCCGACGCGACAGCCAGTAAATCATCAGCAAGATCAGAACCGCGCAAACGGCCCCGCTGACTTTTAGTGTTCCCAATTGAATGCCGAAAATTTTGTAGAGCAGGGCATTGAAGTGAGGAGCAAAGGGGCCGTAGAGGAATTGCACATCGGAATATAAATGCTCGCCAGCCAGAATGCGCGTGGGCAGATTCATTTCCCGTCCGTGATCCAGCAAGGGTTGCGTCCATCGTTGCCAGGAAGCCGCCAGCATGACGGCAAACAGCACAGCCAACGCCAACAAGGCAAACCGATCTTTGCGCTCAAACCCCTGCGTCACGTTTTCAGTGTGTGGTTTTTCTGTTTGATCCATTGATTGATTGTTGAACCGCGCTTGGTTTGGAAAAGCAGGCGGGATTATAGAAACCGTTTCCGTCAGGCGCAATCGCCAACCAGAATGCTGACTGGCAAAAGCGGCTGTGCTAATCTGCGCCGCGTCTTTTGTTCAACTTAATTTCTCCCACGAAGGCACACGAAGTGGCACGAAGCCGAACAGAATTACTCCTATAAATACATTTCCTTCGTGTTTTTTCGTGTGACTTCGTGTGGAAAAGCTACGGAGGATTCGGTCGTGATTGTTCAGTTCAATGAATACGATTTTCTCAAACGCGCGATAGCCGTGTATGGAAACCAGGAAGCCGTCGTTTCCGGTGATCTTCGGCTCACCTACAACCAGCTTGGCGAACGTGTGAACCGCTGGGTGAATTTGATGCGAAGCCTGGGAGTTCAGCAAGGCGACCGCGTCGCTATCATTTCGCAAAACGATCACCGGTTAATGGATGGATTTTTCGGCGCTCCATTGATGGGCGCGGTGTACATGCCCATCAACTTCCGGCTGATTGCCGATGATTTCAACTACATCCTGAACCACGGCGAAGCCAAAATTCTGATTGTCGAAGACTGGCTGGTTCCGACCCTTGAATCCATTCGCGGCGAACTGAAAACCGTCCAGCACTTCATCGCCTTTTCCAACGGCGGCACGATTCCCGCAAGCTGGCAAAATTACGACACGCTGCTGGCGATGGCTTCGGCAGAATCGCCTGTGCCCGCCGAAGTGGACGAAAACGACATTGCCACGATTTTGTACACTTCCGGCACCACTGGCCGACCGAAAGGCGTCATGTCCACGCATCGCAATCTGTACGTCAACGCGATGAACTCGATCATCGAATTCGGCTTGAAGCCCGAAGATGTTTACTTCCACACGCTGGCGCAGTTTCACTGCAACGGCTGGGGCTTGCCGTATGCGGTCACTGGCGTCGGAGCCAAACACGTCATCGTCAAAAAATACGAACCAGCCAGCTTTTTTGACCTGGCCACGCGCGAAGGCATGACCTTCGCGTGCATGCCGCCGATCATGATCAATCTGGCACTGAATCATCCGCTGACCGATGAACAGCGCGCAGCCTTGCCACGTGAAGGTGTTCGCGTTGCCACAGCAGGTTCGGCTCCGCCAATGGCTTCGATCAAAGGAATGCAGGAACAATTTGGCTGGCAGGTCATTCAGATTTATGGCCTAACGGAAACTTCGCCCTTCCTGACCGTCAGCAAAGTTAAGCCTCACATGCGCGATTGGCCGACCGAAGAAAAGTACAGAGTCCAAACGCGCACTGGCTACACAATGCTTGGCGTGGAAACGCGCGTGGTGGATGAAGAAGGCAAGGACGTTCCCGCCGACAATCAAACCGTCGGCGAAATCATCGCCCGCAGCAACGTGGTCATGAAAGGATATTGGCGTCAGCCCGAAGCCACCGAAGCTGTGATCGTTGATGGATGGTTTCACACTGGCGATATGGCCACCATGGACGCCGAAGGCATGGTCGAAATTGTTGACCGCAAAAAAGACCTGATCATTTCCGGCGGCGAAAACATCTCTTCCATCGAAGTCGAAGGCATGCTCTACAAACATCCCAAAGTGCTGGAAGCTGCCTGCATCGCCATCCCGGACGAAAAATGGGGCGAAGTCCCTGCCGCCTTGGTTGTGTTCAAGCCCGGCCAATCCGCTACCGAAGAAGACATCATCCAATTTTGCCGAGAGAACCTGGCGCATTACAAATGCCCGAAATCCGTCAGCTTCATTGACGCGCTGCCAAGAACGGCGACCGGCAAGATTCAGAAGAATTTGCTGCGCGATAAGTTTTGGCAGGGAAAAGGGAAGCGGGTAGGCTGAAGTGCGCACAATCATTTCCATCAACAAACTGCAAAAAAGTTATGGCGTGGTTAACCGAAGCCGGGAGTGAGAGTGAAAAGATTGGCCACGACTGTAGCTTGTATGTGCCTGATGATGGCCGTTGCTGGCTGTAAGAGTCGGGGTGTGAGCATCACAGAGGCAGAGCAAAACCCGGTTGCCTGCGCGCTGCTTGTCGCCGATACACTTGGCGACCGTTCGGAAGATTTGCTTGCAGATGTAGCTCTGGGTTTTGCCAAAGCAGGGGATTGCGAACGAGCTTTGCGGCTTGCGAATTCGTTCAAAGAAACGGAATGGTTTCGATCACAGCATTATCTGGCGTTCAGCAAAGCGGTGACTTTGTGCGACATATCCGCGACTTGTACTCAAAACGGAAATCAGGCGATTGCTGAAAAAGCCTACGCCTCTGCTTTGCAGGTGTTGGACAGAAACTATTCTGCCAGGTCTTCGGAAGATATGTGGGGAGCCTACAACTCTCTGGCAGCGCATCAAGCTGAGCGTGGAAATCTTCATGAGGCAGGCCGATTGGTTGCTGAACTCTGCCGTCTTGGACGTAGAAAGCAGGAAGACGTTCGTGATTGCCAAATCAGTAGCTGGATGGAAGTGGCGCAAAAACTCGATGCCGTTGCGAATAAAAGCGCAGCTAAAAGTTTTGTTGAGATGGCGATTGCAACTGTTGCTGAAAGTGACCGGAGCGAGTTTCAGGTGTCTGTTTGGGTCAAAGCTGCGAAAGTTTATTTTGCTTTGGGTGAAAACGAACAGGCTACCTCTCTTTTGAAGCAGGCTCTCGCACGCACCGCTCGCCCGGAAGAGGTTTATGACCGGGATGAAGAAAAGCGTTACGTAATCGAAGTGTTTCTGGACGCAAAAATGTTCAAGGACGCGGAAGAGGCGATTGCTTTGCTGGAGTTGGAATATAAGCGCAGTTGGGCGTGGCGTGATTTCGCGGTCAAAGCGGCGGAAACAAATGATTGCCAGTTGGCATTGTGGGTGAGCGAAAAAATTTCCGGCTTTAACGACAAGGCAGATGCGTTGAAAGCGATTGTTAAACGATACACTGAGCAAGATGATTTGCTAAAGGCTACGGAAATCTGTGAGCGGATACAGGGTTATGGAAATCGCGCGTATGCAAGGCTCATTGTTGCTCGTAAGTATGTTCAACAAAATGATCTTGTAAATGCAAAAAAGTTTCTCGAGCTCGCCATCGAAGATGCAACCAACGAAAGTTCGGGTTCCTACAATAGTCAGTGGGATCTGCATTTGAGGGCAGCTTCTTTACTGGTTGCCATCGGCGAAAAAGAACGTGCAGTGGCTATTCTCAAAGAGATTGGAAAACAGGAAATTTCGAGTGGCTCATTGGACCGCGCAGCTTCTGACGCAGCCGATGATGGAAAT